>JBAXNK010000040.1:0-6671 GCA_037133845.1 bacterium | reverse complement strand
CTTGCTGGGTATTGTTTTTAGCATTCGCTTGTTTGTCTGCTATGTTTTGGCTCTCTAGTTGTGTAAATCCTAGTGGATTGTTCTGAGGGTTCTGAGTCAGTGCTAGCCACCCACCCCCCCCACCCTGGGAGAAGTCCCCTGCGAAGCTTTGTGGGGTTGATCCTGGGGTCAGATAGTCTGTTAGGTTCTGCTTGGTCGCAGCATCGAAGTTGGTGGCTGATCTGGATGAGTTTATCGCTCCGCGAGCAAAATCTTTACCATATGGATATGAAGCTGCATTCTCAGGTCTTGCGAAGTAGTCCGTTTCTTTTTTTAGAATATCGTTAGTAATGTTATTCATGAAAGAATTTGCATTACGGACGAACAGTGGATCACCATTGAAACCACTCCCAACCCAGTTGAGAGTGGCGCGAGTCATTTTCTCAAGCTGGTTCTTGGCGAGTGCTACTGCTATACCGTTTAAACATTCCTCTCTGAAAGAGTCAGATTCTGCTTGCTGCTGCTGTATTTCTTTTCTAGCATCTGCGGATGTGTCGTTTGCTATTGCTATCGCGTTTGCCGCGGTACTATTAGCTGTGAGCATGGCATTTGTGGCTATCAATATTGCCCTAAGACCCACATCGGCAGTTGGGAATCCTGGTGTAGCTGCGGCCACGGCAGCAGCAGTAGCCGCTGTGTTTGCTACGATGTTTGCTGCTGCCGCACCTCCGCTAACTGATGATTTTGCAGTCAGAATGCCTACTCGGATGGCCAGTTTTGTGAGAAAGGTGATACTTGCTTTTGATGCGAGAGTTACTATGCCAGTACATCCTATCGCACTAACCAATATTTGTGGATTTGGATTTACTAAATCAGAAATCTTAAAACCAGTTGGATTACTTCCAGATGGCGTGTCCCAGCCAGTAGCGCTAGCGCTCATAGGCGAAATAACTTGCACAAGTAGTAGTATCGAGACAATAAATACAGATGTTTTTTTACTGAAAATTAGACTCTTCATAATAAACATTTAGTCACAAACAGTATATCATTTACAAACCATTTTATATAGCCAAATTATCAGAAAGGTAATTAATATCGTTAGCCAGTGTGCTGCTATACTTATTGTAGTTAATAAAAGCTCTCATTCCGACGATTGGCTCATCAAGAACCTTCGCCATACCTTCGATGCTCTGCGCAGTCTTCTCATAACTGTTTGCCATTTCTAGGTGATTTTTAGATAAACTATCTGGCACTGGAATTTTAATCATATCTTGTCCAAAAGATCTATAGGAATCTGCCACACCAGCTGCCACTCTCATCGCATTTGGATCTTTGTTTGCAAGGCCTTGAGAGATAAATCTAAGCTCATCACCCATACTTTTATCCTTGTATTTTACAAATATTTTTGTAATTGCTGCATAATAATCTATAGCGGATCTCTTTGTAATAGGAACAGTTTTAAGTTGATCTATTTTATATATGTCATCTATTGGAGTAGCTACTATTTTCTCCCCTATTGCGTCTGCGACGGATTGTATGGAGGCATCTGTTAAATTACCAGACTGTTGTAAAGACATAACTGCTGCAAAGAATTCCCTAGAGGCTACATCATCCTCACTTAGGTTTTCTTTATTAATGGCACTATCGCTACTTGTAATTGTAGACATTAGACCCTTCTTCTGTTCGATTATTGCTTTATTTTTGGCTCCATCACTATTTGGATCAAGTCCCCAAAGGCTTTCTTCCCAGTCGGGAATGCCATTATTATTTGTGTCTTTCTGTATATTCCCACCCGGGTAAGCAGTTAGAGCCCCAATTCCCTTATGTGAGAATTTGCTAAATACAAATACAGAGAGCTTGTAGACACCGAAAGACAGAGCAATAAATATGGCCAGAATAATTACTCGGCTTATGAAACTTTTGCTTGGTAGATATTCCTTCATCTGAGCCTTATTATATTATATTTTTAGACAACTTACTAGAATTTAAGCCTTTTTCTGTCGAGATATTGCAAGCCAGATGGAGAGAGGGATATCCTCTGCTCGAGCCTGAGGGTTTATGTGTAGATCTTCGAACATTTTATCTAATTCACTGCCTGCGAATCCTACACTTTCTAGGTTGCGCTTGGCATACTTGCGTTTATGGGAGAATCCAGCATGAATTACTTCAAAAAAGTGACTCTCAGCATCGGTGTTACTGAAATTACCCTTAGATATCAAGCCTATGTGTATTATGGCTGAATCTACTTTGGGAGCTGGAGAGAAGAATCTCTTCGCAACTTTCATCACATACTTGGCTTGGCCGTAAGCTTTGACTGACAGTGATAGGATGCTCTCCTTCCCGTCGCGGGCAACAATGCGCTCGGCGACCTCTTTCTGTACTAGGAGGGTCATGCTGATAGGACTCGGTACAAGCTGAAGGAACTTTTTCAGGATTGCTCCTGTGATGTTGTAGGGAATGTTGGCTACTATCTTGTACTGCCCTGCCTTTAATCCGTGGTCGCTCGGATTAAATTCTAAGATGTCATCTTCGATCAACACGAGCTTGCCCGAAGATATGTAGCTTGGCAACTTTTCTTTTAGTATCTCTATCAAGTCACGATCTTTTTCTATGGCGATCACCTTATTTGCTTTCTCAAGTAATTTTTCTGTCAGAGCGCCTTTACCTGGACCAATCTCAAGCACTATATCTTTATCTGTTAGTTCGCTTGCCGTGCACATAGCTCGAAGAGCTTCTGCTGACTTTAGGAAGTTTTGACCCATGGACTTTTTTGCTGTGTGAAGTTTCATATTTTATATATAGATTATCCTCTCACCGTTCCTTGGTCTACTGGCTTCAAGTGTAGTCAGCTCTCCAGGTATGTCGGATACGAATTCACTCGGACTGTTGAATTGTTTCATGCCGAATATTGTACGCAATTGCGCGTATGATAGATAGAGCTTTAGTCGTGCGCGAGTGATTGCCACGTAGAATAATCGCCTCTCCTCCTCCTGATCTTCTTTGGACTTTCCTCCACCGTGGCCCTTGTGCGGGAATAGGTCTTGCTCAAGACCAGCCACAAATACATATTGGAATTCCAGTCCTTTAGCCGCGTGTACTGTCATCATCCTCACCCCTGCACCCTTGTGCAGCAACGTATCTTGGTCAGAAGCAAGTGACGCATCTTCCAGTAATTTATCGAGTCCATCGCCTTGGGGCATAGCGTCATACTTGGTCGCGAGGGTCACGAGTTCTCTCATGTTCTCGAGTCTCTCTTGCTCGTCGCTTGTTCCATGGGAGAGTTCTTTTTCGAGTCCGCTCTTCTCTATCACGTATTTCACGGTCTCAGATGGTGTGTGTGACTCTGAGTATTCTCTTATACCATCAAGTAGTTCATAGAAGCGAGCAATCTTCATCTGCATAGATGTCGGTAGATCATTCATCATGCCAGAGAAGAGCTTCACTAGTGTGACCTTGCCTATGCCGCGAGTTGGAGTGTTGATGATTCTTTTGATGTCAGACAAACTTTCTTTGTTATAAGCAGCGCGTATATAAGACAGCAAATCTTTCACCTCCCTTCGTTCGAAGAATTTTACCCCGAGCACTTGGTATGGTATACCACGGCCCAGGAGTGCCTCCTCGAGTACTCTCGACTGGAAGTTCGCACGGTAAAGAATTGCTACTTCTTCTGGTTTAGTATTCTTCAAGACTTCATTTATAGTATCAGCGACAAATTCTGCTTCGTGTGACTCATCATATGCTTCATAGATGCTGATGTGCTCACCTGTTGCATTCTCTGTGAATAGAGTTTTCGGCATACGATACTGATTCTTATTGATCACGCTATTAGCTGCAGCTATGATATTCTTGGTAGATCGGTAGTTCTGTTCAAGTATTACAATCTTAGCGCTCGGGTAATCCTTCTCGAAATGAAGCATATTCTTTATATTGGCCCCACGCCAGCTGTATATGTTCTGGTCAGTATCACCCACTACGCAGATATTCTCTTCTGGTCCCACTAGAAGCTTGGTCATCTCGTACTGAACCTCATTAGTATCTTGGTACTCATCTATATGTATATATTTCCATCTCTGTTGGTAACCTTGCTTTATTTGTGGGTATTTCTTTAGTATCAGAACAGTTTCAAGTAGTAGGTCGTCGAAGTCGAGCGCTTTTTCTTCCTTAAGCTTCCTTTCATAGTCTCGCCAGATGGTTGCAACAATACTTTGGAGTCCATTATTGGCGGCATTGGCGTAAGCTTCTGAGGTGATGAAGTCCCCTTTTGCTTTTGATATTATGCTCTTAATCTTCCTGGGCTCATGTTGCTTGGGGTCTATGCCTCGTTCTTTCATCGAGTCCTTTATTATACTTATAGCATCATGTTCATCTGCTATGGCGAAGTGCTTGGTCAGTCCGAGCAGGTGCGCATTCTCCTTTATGATATGTACTCCTAGTGAGTGGAAAGTAGATAGGAATGGCATAGTATTTGTACCATGCGCTCTGTCTGCAAGTAGTGCATGCACACGATCGCGCATCTCTTTGGCGGCTTTGTTTGTAAAGGTAACTGCAAGTATCGATGATGGATCTACGCCCTTATGTATGAGGTGTATAATCCTGTGAGTTATAGTCTTAGTCTTACCGGCGCCAGCTCCGGCTACTATCAAAAGAGGCCCATTCTCATAGAGTACGGCCTCTTTCTGTTTATCATTTAAGGATTCCAAATATTGCATCACTACACTATAGCACCTACATATTAGAAATCAGAAATTTATGTATTATTTGCCTAGATCACTCATGATATCGCTTGCTTCTGTACGCAGACTCTCGGCTTCTTCCGCGACAATCTTGTCTAGGTCTGGGACCTTACTTGCCAGATATGTGAAGAGTGACTCTGGGTCTGGAGTCTTCTCGACTAACTTCTCGAACTCGTCCTTGTCAGGCTCACTCATAGTATCGAGCACTCGGAGCATGACTTCTTGGTAGACTATACCACCGAGTCTCTCCATGGCCTCCGCCTGCTTATCTTGCGGAAGTTGGTCGATACCTAAAACTTTTATTATATTTTGATTTGTATCTTTAAAGTTAGACATAAATATTTTATTAATGATAATTATACACCAATGAAACTTAGAGGACTAGTATCCTCCACCGATTGAGCGCAGTGCACCTCGGATAAATGCACTACGTACCTGTGACGCTACGCCAAAGTTTGCATTATACTCACCATACCACCCTCCGTTGGTCATAGGCACTGGGCCTGATCCTGCGCCAGTCGCAAATCCTCTTGGGTATACTTGTCCAGGTGTATATCCTGCACCTCTTGGTGTGCCTGTCGGTACATGTTCTGCTGATATCTTGCCATTTTTCAATCCGAAGAGTGTGCCATCTTTTGTCTCATGGAGCTTCTTGGTCACTCTGCCTATGAAGCTATCCATGGATTCGTCACCAACTGGCTTAGCATTGAGGGGGTCGATTTTCTTGAATGTCTTTGTGAGCCTCTCAAGTTCGTGGCTTCCTGACCAGCTGTATGAGTGCTTGCCGCCAGCGAGTGTGTCTTTCACAACACCAGACTTCACTAATATGTCTAAGTCGTGACTAGGCACTTTGCTAGTATCTATGCCCCCATCTTTCATAAAGGCGAAGAAGTATTTAGCTGGGACCTTATCTATATCACCCCACTTCGGTATATCTCTGTAGTATGACATGTCTACTACCTGTCTGTTTTCGTTGGCCTCCTGTATGAACTTCACATGTTTCTCTCCGATGCCGAAGAGTCTCTGCATCTGAGCCTCCTTTTCATAGTGATCAAATGATTGAAAACCTAACTTCTTCTGCTCAAACAGATAGTCTGATGCATGGTTCCAACCGCTGTACGTCATGCCGTGAATGGTGTCGTGACCAGCATCGTCAATGGCTAGATTCCTATGATCAAGAATTTTCCTGATATCTTTACCATGTTCTATATATAGAGGGTTCTTCTTTATGTCTAGTATCTTTGGTCCTTCAACATGGTTCGGTCCGATATGATTCTGGTCTAAGTGTTCGGAACTATTTTGGTGAATCAATGCCTCGTTGACCCTCTGCGTATTTACTAGATGAGCTTTTTCGAAGACCTCTCGGTTTGTCATGGGTACTATATGGGTGAAGCCGTTTGGTCTAGCGTCAACCGGGACATCACCACTATTGTATATACCTCGTGTTGGAGATATATCACCTCGGTATCCTGGTGTGTAAGGTTCATGGTAGACCTGAGGTTGTGAGAGGATGGGATTATTTATAGTAATTTCAGGAGCACCCTGCTCTGGTCTTATTGTGTCTGTGTGTATTATTCCTTTAGGCTTTAGATAATCCTTACCCAATAAGCTGTCATGACTCTTAAAATAATTCTTCAGAGGATTACTTATCATGTTGCCTGTCTCTGCTTCCGGTGGAACTATTTTTTCTACTTGCGTTTGGGCCTTCGCTGCCTCTTCTGCTAGGCGTGTCTTGGTCGCAAGTGTTTCTTCTGCCAATTTTGCCTTGGCTTCAGCGGCAAGCTCTGCCTCCTTTGCTTTATTCGCTGCCTCTTCTGCAAGATGAGCCCTGGCTTCCGCAGCAGCGATTTTCTGCTGATTTGCTAAGGCCTCTGCGGTGCTGGCATGGTGGTCTATATGTGCACCCCCTGTTTTAGCATGACCAAGAACGTCTGGTGATGCGTGGTGTGCAAGGCTGTT
>JBAXNK010000039.1:0-6948 GCA_037133845.1 bacterium | reverse complement strand
AAGCCATATAATTAATTTGCGTGTCTCAATGATAAATAAGTGGCGTAAGCCAACAACATTGAAACACTCTACACGGAAAAGGAGTTTTTCAACTTCTCTAAGAATAGCATTTATAGGCTTTCTTGTCAAGGGATGCGTAAGTTGTGTGGAGTCTAGCTTAGCTTGTCTATCTTGGCTGCCATGATGAAGTCATTCTGTGAGAGGCCCCCTATTGCATGAGTAGATAGATCTATCTCGAGATTGCGGTAGTCTGCGATGTGTAGATCTGGGTGGTGACCCTCACTCTCTGCAATCTCAGCTACTTTATTTACAAAGTGAATTATCTCCATGAAGTTCTTCAGAGTATAATTCTTCTTGATTGACTTGCCATCAAGCGAGAGCTTCCATTCAGGAACTTGTTTTAGGAGTATCGTAGCCTCCTCGCGATCAAGCGGTGCGACTCCCCCTTCGCACGCTACGCATTTTTGAGCTGATAAATCATTTATTATGTTTAGTGCCATATATTTATTCTTTAGTATTAAATTATATCTTTCTGATCACAGCCACCACTCGCCCATTGATATGTAGATACTGTTTGGGGTGAATAGGCTTGAAGTCTCGATTGGCGGGTTCGAGCCACACTTTAGCACCTGACTTCTTGTAGTACTTCATAGTGAATTCCCCATCGACATTGGCAACCACTATGTCGCCATCGCGAGCCTGATCTGTCTTCTCGACTAGTACCATGTCACCATCTGTGATGTGAGCCTCTATCATGGAGTCTCCATCGACTTCTAGCATGTATGTCTTTGCCTTTTTGTTTTTGTCTATGAGGTATGTGTCGATGTTTACCGTGTCGTGCATTTCTTCGGATACATCACTTGGGAATCCTGCTTTGACTGAACCCAAGAGCGGAATGCTATTGAAAGAATCTTCAGGTATAAGTCTGCCTAAATGATCCTTGGCCACTATGCCGGCTTCGATGAATTTATCTACAAGCTTGGCTACTGCATTCTTGGACTTGAAGCCAAAGAGAGCCATCATCTCTGTGTATGTGGGCATGCGCTTCTCTCTTTGGTAAAACGAGGTTAATTTGTTTTTATATTCTTCGTGCATTGTAAATAATTAGAAGATCGCTATCTGTGGGATGGCTTGCATTAGTTTGCTGAAGAAGTTGCTTCGAGAGTGCTGTCGGACTTTGTGTAGGAGTACTTTGTGAGCCTGAGCCTCCTTGCGGTATTCTACACCCTGGAGGATCTTGATATCAATCTTCTTGTTGATGTTGTGTATTTCTTTTTCTATTATTTTTAAATATTCTACTCTATTCATATTATTTTTGCCACCAGTCGGTGGTATGCTACGTTTAATAATTTTAACTAATCGACTACCCATACAGTATATGTGAACGCTCGTTCACCGTCAAGCCTTTTGCAAATAAAAACTGTGGATAACTCAAGAATTTATGTTTTATGGCGGATATATCTTTATTCTGCTAGAATATTGCAATGAATAAAGAACATAAGTATGTAGACTTAACCCACAAACTCTCCCCAGATATTCCCTCTTGGGATGGGTCTTGCTGTTTTAATCTATCTATCAATACTGACTATAAAGACTGCATTCCTCCTGATTTATTTCGAACACAGAGCATAAACTGTACTACAAGTATCGGTACTCATATGGATGCACCAGCGCACGTGATTCCAGGAGGAAGAACTATCGATCAGCTAACTTTAGGTGAACTTATATCTGAATGTATTATGATCGATGTCAGTAAAGAGGCAGATGAAGAATATCTTATAATGCCATATGTTGTAGAAGATTTTGAAAAAGAACATGGAACAATTAAGCCTGGAAGCTTTGTCATTTTCTATACCGGCTGGAGTAATAATTGGAGTAATTCAGATAAGTATAAGAATAATTTTAAATGGCCAAGTATTGACCCAACTACTGCAGAGTTGCTGATTAATAGAAATATTTCTGGTATAGGCACAGATACCTTCTCAGTAGATACAGGAAAGAGTGGCTTTCCAGTTCATCGGATAATTCTCGGTGCGGATAAATATCTCGTTGAGAATATCGCCAATGTATCGGAATTACCACCCACTGGATCGAAGGTGTTTGTATTACCGATGAACATCAAAGATGGAACAGAGGCTTCTATCAGAATAATCGCCTTGATATAAAATATGCTTGAATATATGCCGACAACTCATCAGTTTGTGTGTGTAGTGAATAAAAAAATTGAAGCCCCGAAGTTACTCAATGCGCTTGGCCATATGGCAGTAGGGTTAGTAAACCAATATAAATCAGATACTTCTTTAATGCGATTTAGAGATTTTATAGATAAAGATCAAACAATCCACCCGAGCACGTCGGAGAATGGATTTATAGTATTAAGATCTGAAAACAGTAATCAGATTCGTATTCTCCGTAATAAGCTTATCGAAGAGAACATCCCCTATACAGACTTCACTCAAACCATGGTTCCGGGCACATACGTAGATCAGCAGAATGAGTTCGATAAGACAGCCGAGGCAGACCTAGAGTATTTTGGAGTATGTTTCTTCGCAGAAAAAGATAAAGCCCGAGAGCTCACTAAAAAGTTTTCTTTATATGTAGGATAGTTAATCAAAGTCTGACTTCGGTAATTTTTTAAAAATAATTGAGGGGCAAGGCCTCTCAGTTTAGAGATATAAATGAGAAAGCCGCAGGAAGTCCTGAGACTCTCCCGCGGCGGTTAACGATTTCGCAAGGTGGTGTCTGTCGATGGCTTGCGAAGACAGCGAATCAGACACACGATGGCGATAACAACCAGGCCCATCCATAGGGCAAGGTTGAACCATATGGTGACAGCTATCCAAAACCCTCTTTTGCCAAGCTCGTGTGCAACTAGCCCAGCGGTTACAGCTCCTGAAAAAATCAAAATAATCAGGTAGCTGGGGACGAACTCCCTTCCGATATTCATGTGTTTATAATGCTCCTTCACTTGCACAATAGCATACTTATCTAAAAAGTCAATAAAAAAAACTTATCACTGAGAGGCCTTGCCTCTCAGTTTAAAGCATTGCTTTGGGGAGACTAATAAAAACCCCTTATTAATTAATTTTTTTGTAAATATTAATAGATCTGTATCTACGGTTGTTATTTTTTTCACCAACCGTTCTTACTTCCATTTTTGATGACACTGGGATAGTAATAGACATTTCTATCTGTCCAATATATGAACCGTCTGGATGTAGGACGCGTAAAATTTCCTTAGCAACATCATCTTTGTATTGTTGATCAGGTATTACAAAATTATCTATTCCAGAACACCAAATACTAACAGAATTAGCGGGTAATCGTTTTAAAAAACTTAACATATCTTCTGCTACGATAGCTACAGGTATTTTATTTAATGTTCGATATTGCTGCTCTCTTTTTTCTTGAGGCTCAGGGAAACCTCTCTCATCTTTAATTTCAGGATGAAGTAACGCAAACATGTTTTGATATAAATTGAAATAGAATGCTGGCTCCACTGCTATAAAGGATTTTGCCCTAGCATGGTCTGCCATTCGGTAAGAAACTAAATTTTCTCCAGCTGCTAAATCGATAACGATCTGGTCTCTAAAAGATTCATCAACAGCTTTTCTTATATCACCATCAGGACCAGCTTCTTCAGAAAAAAGACTATAAGCAAAACTAGTTGAGAAGCCACTTTGTAGATGTTTTATTTTTCTGTTTTCATCCTCGTCAATAAAACGATAAGGACCCTCTTGATCATCAGAAGGTATGTTCTTTATGGACAATCCATCTAAGTTTATATCTGGAATTAAATCTTTAACAGATACTGTTGTAGTAAAATAAGATTCATAGTACCGATCTGTTTTTTGTTCATAAATATTTTCTCCAGGTACAGGGGTTTTTGGTAGCTCCATGTTCATACTAAAAGTATATCATTTTTTATAAAAATAATTACTACGCAAGCACCTTTTTTATTTTCTTTGTAGTTTGATACCAAGCCCAAGAAATTTTGCACTTCAGGTTGCAATATGCGACTCCATATGGAGGGTGTTCGATAGGGCTCTGTAGTAAGCACTCAGGGCAACATATAAAGTGGCGATGACACATGAGGTTCGCGCAGTTCACATAGTGCTCGCTTGGTTTACCGCACTTGCTACACTTACTGATGACTTCATGATTCTCAGGTTTATCGAAGTTCATGACTACGCGCTTGTCGAAGACGTAGAGGGACCCCTTGAAGTTTTGGCCTGGGAACTTCTCCATGTAGCTCACGATTCCCCCATCGAGCTGGTATACATCCTTGAATCCTTCACGGACAAGTAGGCCTGAAGCTTTCTCACAGCGTACTCCACCGGTGCAGACAGAGAGTACAGTTTTGCCTTTCAAGTCTTCAATCTTGGCTAGATTCTTTTTCAGGTCGCGGAAGTTGTTGAGCTCGGGGAAAATAGTTCCTTCGAATTTACCGACAGTGAGCTCGTAGTCGTTGCGCATATCTACTATGTAGAATTCTTTACCCTCCTCATACCACTTCTTGAGATCTTCGGGCTTAAGGTGTACACCGGTAATCTGGTTCGGGTCGATGTCTGTATCGTCATCTGCAAGGTGGAGCGATACTATCTCTTTACGAGCTTTTACAGAGAGCCTTGGGAAAGCAGTTCCATCGCTCGTGCCAGTACTCACCTTCCAGTGTATATCGGCAAACTGAGGCTCTGACTTCATAAGGCGCATATAATCGAGGCAGGAAGCCTCTGTGCCCTCTATGGTGCCATTTATACCCTCAGTGGCCACTATGATGCGCCCCTTCATGCCAAGACGCTCACAAAGAGCCCTCTGTTCGTCACGGAGAGCCTTGGGGTCTGCTATGTGGGTGTATTTATAGTAGAGAAGGATTTTGTACATATTTTTGATTCCCCTCTTGAGGGGTAGCTGGAAGCCAATGTGGAGAATTACTTCCTGTACTTCCGCGTCTTCCACTTATCTGCAATACGCACCTGAGTGAGTGAACGTTCGAGTTCGGATTCGAAGTGCTCGAAGTCCACAACTTCTTTGTTGTCCATCTGATTATTGAGTTATTCGGCGCGGGCCTTGGCCTGAGCTATCTTCTCATCAGACAGATTGCCTACATGTTCAGCAAAGTCACATAGTACTGCGACCACAGTGTGGCCGTCGGCATCACGCTTGACCTCGAGGAATCCTCCAACGCAAGCCATGGGAACATGTTCACCGCCTGATATAGCTACGATGTCGCCGGACGCGAGGTTTGCAATCAGTGGTATGTGGCCAGGTAGTATTGTAATCTCGCCCTCTGTTGTGGGCAGAGTTACTGCTTCAGCCATCTCATCGAGGATGATTCGCTCTGGGGTTATGATTTTAAGTTCGATTTGTTTAGACATTTTTGATTATAACGCACCCTTCATGTAGAATTCGTTCTCGGCTTTCGCATCATGCTTGCCCTCTAGGATCTCTTTGAATGAACGGATAGTCTCAGATAGTGGTACGTACTGACCAGGGGTTCCAGTGAATTGCTCGGCTACGAAGAATGGCTGAGAGAGGAACTTCTGTATCTTACGAGCGCGAGTAACTAGAGCCTTATCATTCTCGGAAAGTTCTTCCATTCCAAGAATAGCGATGATGTCCTGTAGATCCTTGTAACGCTGAAGCACGCGCTGAACTTCACGAGCGACTTCGTAGTGATCTTTGCCCACGATGTTCGGATCAAGAATTGTTGAAGATGAGTCAAGTGGGTCAACGGCTGGGTAGATACCGATCTCAGAGAGTGAACGGTTCAGCACCACAGTAGAGTCCAGGTGTGAGAAAGTTGTGGCTGGTGCTGGGTCGGTCAAGTCGTCAGCTGGCACATACACTGCCTGCACTGAAGTAACGGAACCTTTGTCAGTCGAAGTGATGCGCTCTTGCAAGTTTCCCATTTCTGTCGCAAGTGTCGGCTGGTAACCCACAGCAGATGGGATACGGCCAAGAAGCGCAGACACCTCAGAGCCTGCCTGAGTGAAGCGGAAGATGTTATCGATGAAGAAGAGCACATCTTTACCCTCTTCATCACGGAAGTATTCAGCCATAGTAAGAGCTGATAGGGCCACACGTAGACGAGCTCCTGGTGGCTCATTCATCTGTCCAAACACCATGGCGACCTTATCAAGCACTTTGGAATCCTTCATTTCATGATAGAGGTCATTACCTTCACGTGTACGCTCTCCGACACCGGCAAAGACAGAGTAGCCTCCGTGGTTGCTTGCGATGTTGTGGATGAGCTCCTGGATCACGACAGTCTTACCGACTCCTGCTCCTCCGAAGAGTCCTACTTTACCTCCCTTGAGCACTGGACAGATGAGGTCGATGACTTTAATACCAGTCTCGAGTATCTCAACTTTTGTAGACTGAGATGCGAATGGTGGAGCTTCGCGGTGGATGGACATAGTCTTGCCTGATCCACTCATCTCCATGTCATCAATCGGTGCGCCGAGGACATTGAAGATTCTTCCAAGAGTTTCCTTACCAACAGGTACGGAGATAGGAGCACCCGTGTTGGTGACTTCCATCCCACGAGCAAGTCCATCTGTAGAGTCCATGGCAACGGTACGTACAGTACCTCCACCGATATGCTGCTCGACTTCTAGGATGACTTTCTTGTCTCCATTCATGACTTCCAGTGCAGTGTATATAGATGGAAGATCTTTCTCTGTTGTCTCGAATGCGACGTCGACTACTGGACCTATAACTCTTTTGATTTTACCTGTTGTTTTCATCCCGTTAGTGATAAATGGCATTATGTGTTGGCCATCTTCAATTTTAATTTAATAATGATACTTTAATTTATAATAAAAACAAATTTTATCTATTCCCTCACATTGCAACTATGCCATTTTATACTACGGGATTCATAATAATTTCGCTAACTTATACTTGCCATGCCTGCACTGATTTCCGATATCTCTTGTGTGATTG
>JBAXNK010000038.1:0-7092 GCA_037133845.1 bacterium | reverse complement strand
GCCTTCCCTAAATTTTCCCCACTCCCTCGCAACCCCAAACAATAAATAAGAACAGTAAAGTATGCTGACTCAAGAAGTCAGATAGCCATATGATAGCAAGCGTAGATGCAGGCAGTGCCGTGCCCATCTCTTTGAATGTAGCAGTAAGAGTGGGCACTACATAGATCATCATCAGTACACCAATGAGCAATATGGCTCCGATAATAATCGACGGATACATCATGGCGCCCTTGATCTTCTTGTTCAGATCGTAAGACTTCTTCAAGCTTATACCAACCTCATTGAGAGTTTTCGGTAGAGTACCTGACTCCTCGCCAGAGTGAACCATGGATATGAATATCCCAGAGAAAACTTTCGGATACTTCTTCATGCCTGATGATAGAGTATTACCCTTGTCGATCTCTTCTATCAGATAAGTTATGATATCGTGCAGATAACCTTTCGCAGACTGCTTCCCTAGCACCTGTAATGCCCTAGATAGTGACAGTCCAGCTGAGAGCATACCAGAAAGATTGTTCGTGAACATGATCTTATCAGACAGGGATACGTGATCAAATATCTTTAAATCAAAGTTAAGGCTGAAAGACTTACCTCCTCCGCCTTCTTTTATTTCTTCAATAGAGATCGGCACGTTACCCGCCTCGCGCATCTCACGAGCCAGTGTCATATTGTCAGGTGACTCTCTGATACCTTCAGAGAATTCACCACTTTTAGTTTTTATTTTATATTTAAACTTCATTTATTTATTCTGACACCACGCGCAAGACCTCCTCTGTCGAAGTCACACCCTGAGCAGCGAGGAATATGCCATCTTCAATCATAGTATTCATACCTTCTTCTTTTGCCCTTTTTTCTATCTCGTCATTGGACGAGCCTTTGAGGATCATCTCCTTAATTGTCGTAGTGACCTTCAATACTTCATGTATACCTAGGCGACCCTTGTACCCACTGTCTGAATCACCTACAGGCTTGGGCTTATAGAAAGGTATAGTTTTCCAAGTATCTGTATCTTTGACTATCTTCTCCTTCTTTAGTGTTGCAAGTACACGATCCATATCTACGATCTTCTGGAGCGACACCATCTCGCCATCACTTAGGAAATACTGCTCCTTAGTCTCTGAAAGTTTACGCACCAAGCGTTGAGAGATAATCGTACGTACAGTAGAAACGATCAAGAAAGGCTCAACTCCCATGTCGATCATTCTCGGTATTGCTCCGGCAGCCGAGTTCGTATGTATAGTAGAGAGCACAAGGTGACCAGTGAGCGACGCGTTCACAGCAAGTCCTGCTGTCTCACCGTCGCGGATCTCACCCACCATTATAATGTCTGGGTCCTGACGAAGTAGCGTGCGCAGACCGTTGGCAAAGGTAAGCCCGATCTCAGATTTAGTCTGAGTCTGATTGATACGCGCCATCTGGTACTCTATAGGGTCTTCGATGGTTGATATGTTTACTTCAGGGGTATTTAGAATATCGAGCATCGTATATAGAGTCGTAGTCTTACCGGAACCAGTAGGCCCCGTAGCAAGGAGCATACCATTCCTCTTCTTCATTCCATCGTGGATATTCTCAAGCGCTTCACCATGGAAGCCTAGGCTCTCTAGGCTGAACCCCTTCGCATTCTCACGGAGGATACGGATAACAACCTTCTCCCCGTAGTATGTGGGTAGAGTAGATACACGGAAAGATACATTCTCCTCGTCGTTTGATATCTTGAATCGTCCATCTTGTGGCAAGCGCTTCTCATCAAGCTTCAGATTCGAAAGTACTTTAATACGAGCAACTATACCAGGAGCAGTATCTTTCGGAAGCACCATGGCGTCGTGTAGTATGCCGTCGATACGGTAGCGTACCACCAGAGACCCCTCACCTGGCTCGATGTGTACATCAGATGCACCCCCTATGATAGCGTGAGAGACGAGTGTATCTACGATCTTAACTATGGGTAGGTCTTCTGCCAAGTCTTTGAGTTCTTTCGCGCTCTTCTCGCCACCATCTGGATTCTCTGAAGCTACCGCCTTGATCAGACTACTCTCCTTCTTGATGATATCTTCGAAGTCCGCTTGAAGAGTCTTCTTGTACTGATTCAGTGCATCCTTGATCGAATCAGAGCTCGTCATACGTGGGAGTATGCGCAAGCCCGTCTTCTTCTTCACGAAGTCTATAACTGACAGATCGTTGACATCGAGCATCGCAACTTCGAGCCCTGCAGCGCTCTTCTTGTATGCGATGATGTTGTTATTACGAGCAATAGGCTCAGGAATCATGTTCAGTAGTGCCGGCTCTATATGCTCACCTTTGAGTGACACGAACGGTATGCCCAGTGATATAGCCTGAAGACTTGCCCAATCTTTCTCTGTGAGCTTGCCATCAGACATCAAAATATCACCGATGGATTGATCTTTTTCCTTGGCTTTCTTCTGGGCCATAGCAACATCCGTCTTGCTCACAAGGCCAGACTTCTTTAAAAGGTCGACTATTGATTCTTCGTAAACATGCATACTCATAGTATATCATGCCAAAGTATCTATATCACCTCCTGTTGATAACATTTTTCGCAATATACAATTTCGAGTCGTTCCGGAGAGTAGCTAGTCTCGAATTCATTACTGCAAGCCCCTGCTCCATGTGTATGTACTACACTATTCTTGTATTTATTATTCTCAGAGTGGTCACCTGCACACTGACATTTTCTCTTCCACAGCTTGAAAGGATTCCTCTGTGCGAGTCTCTTGTAATGACGGCAGTTCGGACAGTAACGAGGCAGAGCTAGATTGTTCTGCCTTAGGAATTCAAGCTCAGGCCCTATGATGCGATACGCCTTGGTGCATTGGGTGAGCTCGTTGCCACCATGGGGACATGCAATAACTTCATCTACCACAGAATCTGGAACATCACTTATATCATCCGGCAGATTTGTACTATCTATTGTTACTTTGTAATACTTCTCAGGCGACGCTCTATAAACCAGATCATTTTTCTGAATGTCTTCTTTTGTCTTTGGAAAGTACTCCTGGGCTATAGTCTCATTGTATGCAAACGGTGAGATGCTACTAGGGAAGAATTCCCCGTACTTATACTCATTCCCCTTCTGATCTATGTATGGTATCGAATTCATCTGCTCTATGATCTTTGGTACTAGCGCTTCATACTCTTCTTTCGTATATTGCTTGTTCAAGATACAGTACTCTTTCTTGCGAAGCCCGATACAGCCGAATAAATTCTTGGACCCGAAGCACATGTAGGTGTACTTGGTATCAAGATTACTGTGTGCAAATACTGAGAATAACTGATTCGAAGCTTGTATCCCAGCATCGACTCCCTCATACATCAGGTTCGCTCCTGCACCTCCACCATACACATCATAACTGTCTTTCATGTCGACAATGTGGATTAAATACTTGGAATCCTCTACTCCGCCGTATATGTCAAAACATTTTTGGGCGTTTTTGGCATTCATAACCATATCACCGGTAACATCTTGTGACTTTAGAATACTTGCGTAACGATTCGGATATCCAAGTATGAACTTTTTATATTCTTCTTCAAATTTAACAAGTGTTTTATAGCTTCCGAAGTTAAATTCTTTTCTCTTTTCTTCATATTCTTCTTTTGTATACTGAGTGTTAAATATATTTTTACTCTTGTTCCTAAGATTTATGCAACCAACACAGTCCTGTAAGTTTATAGAGCTCTTCAAGAAAAACGAATTCAGAGATTCATCAGAATCATAAGAGAAGTGTGTTTTATATAGACCACCACAGACACTATCGTATGCCGAGAACTCCGAATTCATACATACGTAATCATCAATACAATCTTTCATATGAACTGCGCCAAAAGAATAATTCACTCGTTCGTTGCTGAAAGATGCATACGTTAGATAGCAATCCTTACAATCTGCATTATTGTTACCATATGGACTATCAACGCAATTATCATTGGCCAAGTTCGCAAGCGGAACCTTCTCGAGTAGCTCACGGAACTGTTGGAAGAATGGCCTATCGAAATCGTAATCCTGCCCATAACTCCCAGCATCCCACTCATCACTCCACCAGACCTCCCTGTCATAGACAGTCACAGCCTCATCAGGGTGGAACATAGTTATAATCTCTTTACCAGTCTTTGCGCAATTGCGCTTGAAAAGCGAACGCTCATTGCGCCAAGTCATACGACGAATAAGCCGACACTCCGGACAAAATGTCGGTGGAGGAACTTTGATCTTCTCATAAAAGGCAAAATCGTCTGGCTCGATAGTGAAGGATTGCTTGCAGTTTTGGCAGGTTTTTGATTCGGAGGGCATAGACTGATTATATCACCTTTATTTAGTCAAAATAAAACGAGAAAACCGAGCCCTTTGAGGGGGCTCGGTTTTATGCATGTCCGTCCGGTCATGCTCGGGTTGAAAGAGCGAAGGAACTTATTCCGATTCACCGCTGTGTGTATCGATGGCGAGGCTGTGGCCAGTTCGGGAATGCAATCGGCGAGTGCGCCGGCCACTGTTGATATGGTCAACCAGAAGCTGATACAGCAACTTGTTGGCCTGCCCGCTGGAACTGCAGAGGCTGCGGATGTTGGGATCCGACAGCGGGAACGTCTTGATCTTACGGATGAGATCCTGGTCAACGAACAAACGGTTTTCGCGCCAGAAATCCGTATGGTGCGAGAAGACATCCGCCAACACCCGCAAAAAGTTCCAGTGCATGTATGATGCACCGGCCTTGAAGGTGATGAGTCGGATGCCGAAGGCCTGCTCGATGACGTCAAAGAAAATCTTAACGTTATCGCGGAAGGTATTGCGACCGCATGTCTCGTAGATCTTCTGCAGACCACGAGCCACCTGGGCAGCATCGGTGTTGCGTCCGGGTCCGATGTGGGAATGCAGAAGTCCGACAGTCTTACAGAACGTGTGGGCCGAAATGAGCTCTTCGCGAGTCATATTCTGGCGCCAGCAAATGCGTCCTGCCATGACGAAAGTCTTATCATCACAGAGATTGTGGAGAGTTTCGATCGCCGGAAATTCCTTGCCCGAATTACGGATAAGTACATTCGGAGAAAGTCTCGTCCGGAGAGAGTTGAGAATGCGGAATCTTTCCCGTTCCCAGTTCTCGGTGCTGTTAAAGAAAACCAGCACCCCCAGTCGAGGGGCGACACCAACCACACCCTGATACTTCAGGTGCAGCATGTGCTTCGCAGCGCTCGTACGCTGCAGTCCGTCGATGATGAACATCGGGTCCTGCAAGTAAAACGCTCCGTCACGTTCTGCGAACTGTCCGCCGCGCATGCCGAGCTCGATGTCGGGCAAGCGGCCGGTCTTCATTGCTTCGATGAGATCCCTGATCTTACTCTCGGGCAAGATCTCCCTCTGGTACGAATCCACCTGCAAGAGTTCGAGAGAGTCGTTATCCACAACCCCCCGGAGGACAATCTGCGTCCCAATCCCTTCGATGGTCAGCTCGTCGAGAGCTCCGTTAACAATCTTAACACTGTTTCTATTGGCCACTGTGGGCTCCTTGTTTTGAAATTCAGGTTATCGCACTCACTATGGAGATAACTAACCCGAGTCCTTTGTAAAGAACTAGGCGTGAGATTATCATGTTATTAATATTTTGTCAATAGCTACATTCGTAAAAGGACGGTCCTTAAGAGGGCTCTCCCAAGGACCGTCCTTGAATACGTACACTGATTACGCCTTTGTCATGTACTTATAATTCCAAAGTATCATTATGAGGAAAACAGATAGTGTGAACGCCATGACGGGGATAGTCACATAGCTGAATTCGTAAACATAGCGAGTAGCGCACGAGACTTGGTTGATAGCGCCAGGAGATGCACAAGGAAGCGCAGACTCCCCTCCACGCTCGATATACATGTGATACAGCGATGTGATTGAACCCAAGATAGCAAAGACTATACTGAAGTCCACCATAGAGCGATCACGCTTGTACAGCTCCATGCCGAACAGCACGAGCTGTGGGTACAGGAATATACGCTGGATCCAGCAGAGCTCACATGGTGGGAATCCGATCACGTTCGAGTAGAATAGTGACAGTGATACTGCCCCGAGAGCGATAAAGAAACCCATGATGAAAGTATATTCTTTAAAGAATACTAGTATTGGGTTCGTGCGTGTTCTGAAAAATATATATATGACAAGTAGAGCAAGTATAGCCGCTTGTAGGAATATAGTCCCAAGAGAAAGCATCTGATTGAATGTATCAAGATAACTTGGCATATGTATTGTATTAAGGCAGAGCGTAACCGATCTGTTGAGCTAGGAATTTAAGTGGTATCTCTCCTGATGTTGCAGCTTCGGCTGGGAACTGCCAGACATCACCCTTGTGTATAGGATCTGTAGGACTACGGAGAGAGAACTGATAATCTGCGAATTTATACGTCTTGAAGTACCTAGATGACATCTGTGAACAGATAGGATCCTCTCCTGCTGGGAAAGTATCTCCAGTTACAGCCTGACAGACCACTGGGTCAGATTTGGAATTTAAGCTTATGCCATTCTTGAATGTCCAAGTTGGGAAGCTTTCAATCTTGTTGTCAGTACAGACTTGAGTCGGCGATCGATCAGGATTGGAGCACTCTACATAAGGCAAGTACTTCTTCGATGAGCCAAATAGCGCCTTCTCTGCTTGGCAGTGAGGACACCAGAATGCACCGTAGAACTGAGCACCCTCGGCAGTTAGAGCCTTGGCGAAGTTATCGAGCTCTCCAGGCTTGTTGTTCACCTTATTCATAAACATAGCAAGGCCCCCAACAAATAGAACCACTATTACGATCATAAACACAAATTGTGAGGCTTTTTTATCCATATTCCTATATACTACTCCTCGCCCTCCTTTTTGTCATCTTTCTTCTTGGTGTTGTTGTGACCATGAGCATCTACCTCGTATGAAGTATTCTGAGCCTCGAAGAAGTTCACAAGTTCGTATACATCTGTCGATGTGGCCATCCATTTGGCAGGATTCGTGACATTGTAATGAGCCTCAAGTCCCAGCTCCTCGAGTCTACGATCAGCTACATACTGTACGTACTGATTCACATAGTCGGCATTCAGTCCCAGTATTCCCTTCGGGAATA
>JBAXNK010000037.1:0-7440 GCA_037133845.1 bacterium | reverse complement strand
TCGATCGATCTCAATTCATTCTCTGGAATGGACCATTCGGTAAGTATGAGACAGGTTTTGGTGGTGCGACTGAAGATGTGCTGCAATTCCTAGCTAAAAGCGACAAGACTAGCATAATCGGGGGCGGTGATACTGTTGAACTGGTCTCCAAGCTTGGCCTTGAGGATAAATTCACATTTGTATCAACTGGTGGGGGAGCTTCTATAGAATTCCTAGCATCTGGAACCTTACCTGGCATCGAAGCGTTAAAGTAATTTAAATATTATCTCGTATCTTTTTCTGGAAGAAAGACTTCTCTTCATTGTCTTTATATTCTGTAGTATCGTGACGATTTACGCTATCGTGGAATTTCCTTGGGACGGCACTTATATGAAAGTGGGGGACTTGCTCACCCATAACAGCTACTTCTACGAAATCACAATCAAGTGTTCTTTTCATGGCTTGCATAATTTTCTTTACCACGATAAAGGCTCCTCCCACGACTTCATCTGGTGCTTCTTCCATCCAGACATGGTGTGACTTGGGAATAGTGACTGTATGGCCTAGGGTTACAGGCTTGATATCGAGGAATGATACGAATTTATCATCCTCATATACGATAAAAGCCGGGATCTCCTTGTTGACTAATTTACAGAAAATACACTCATTATTCATGCTTTTATTATATGCTACAATTGACTCTATGCCAAATCATACAGAATTGATAGACCTGCTTTTGAAAAACCGCGGAATTGCACCAGAAGATTACAATAAATTCTTAAATCCTTCATACGAAGAACATCTGCATGACCCGTTCTTGCTCAAAGATATGGACAAAGCAGTTGCGCGTATATATAAAGCCGTAGGTGAAAATGAGAAGATAGTTATCTATAGCGACTATGACTGCGATGGTATTCCTGCTGCGGTTATCATGAGTGATTTATTTACCAAGATTGGCTACAAGAACTTCGTTGTATACATTCCAGATCGTCACGATGAGGGATATGGATTACATATGGATGCGATAGGGGAGTTTGTAAAAAGTGGCGTGAAGTTACTAATCACTTTCGACCTAGGTATCACAGCAGTAGAGGAAGTAAAACTCGCACAGAAGTCTGGTATCGATGTCATAATCACTGACCACCACTTACCTCAAGAGAAAATTCCCAATGCTTTCGCTATTATCAATCACAAGCAATCAGACTGTGAGTATCCAGAAGAGATACTCTGTGGCGCAGGACTTGCATTTAAGCTTGCGAGCGCCCTGATACAGAAGCACGGTAAAGAATGGGGCATAACAGATGGTTGGGAGAAGTGGCTGCTCGATATGGCAGGGCTTGCTACTCTTGCCGATCAAGTACCACTAGTTGGCGAGAATAGAGTGCTTGCCTACTATGGTATAAAAGTACTGCAAAAGACTCGCAGGCCCGGGCTCGTAGAGCTATTCCGCAAGGCAGGGGTTGATATGAGTAAGATGAATGAAGAGGATGTGACCTTCACGCTTGCTCCAAGGCTCAATGCTGCATCGCGTATGGCAAGCCCCATGGATGCATTCAAAGTATTATCGACCGTTGATCTTGTAGAAGCCAAATCAGTGGCGGATCACTTGGCCAAGATCAATGATGAGCGCAAGCACATAGTCGCGACAATCATGAAAGATATCAAGAAGAATCTCGGCAAGCGCGATAATGGCGAGGAGCGCCCGGTGATAGTGATAGGTAATCCAAAGTGGCGCGTGGGAATACTAGGGCTCGTTGCTTCGAAGATAGTCGATGAGTACAAGAAGCCAGTGTTCGTATGGGGATCGGAAGGTTCGGATGTCATCCGTGGGTCGTGTCGCGGAATTGGTGATATGAATCTAGTTTCTGCTATGCAGGCACTGCCTGAGGGTAGCTTGTTGTCATTTGGCGGACACCTCAATGCAGGAGGATTCTCTGTGTCACATGAGCAGGTGCACTTCCTGGAGGAGCGCTTGACTAGCATATGGGACAATTTTGATTGGAGTACTGTGGTAGAAGAAGATAATTCACAGAAAATTGATGCTGTTATAACGCTTGATGATATTACAATGGAGAACTTCAATACGATAGAGAAGCTTGCGCCTTTTGGCATGAGCAATCCTCGGCCAGTATTTAAATTACCAGGTGTGAAGATCTCATCGCTGAAAGAGTTCGGTAAAGATCAGAATCATTTAGAGCTTATCTTTAGTAATAGTAAGGGTCGTCCGGTGAAAGCCATTAGCTTCTTCAAGACTCGACAGAGTTATCCAGTCAAAAGTATCTTAAAAGCAGGGGATTCTATCGATTTACTCGCTATGTTCGAGAAGAGTACATTCGCCGGTCGCACCGAGCTAAGATTGCGAATTGTTGATATAATATAATAACTATGCAGAAAAATATTGAGATATATACAGACGGTTCGTCGCTTGGGAATCCGGGTCGTGGAGGCTGGGGCGTGGTTGTGACTTCTGGCGACAAGGTGGTCGCTGAGCGTGGTGGGTACGAGGCAGATACTACGAACAATCGTATGGAGCTTGGGGCTATGATTGAGGCACTCAAGTACATAAGTGAAGCGAACCCTAACGAGGTTGTTATCCATGCCGATTCTGCATATGTGCTCGGAGGACTATCAAGCTGGATTGCCAATTGGGAGCGCAATGGCTGGAAGACTGCGAACAAGAAACCGGTTATGAATCAAGACCTCTGGCAGGAGCTCATAGCACTGAAACGAGAACTCAAAAACAATATTACTTTTGCAAAGGTAAAGGGTCATGCCGGAGTGCTTCACAACGAGCGTGCAGATGAGATCGCGACAAGTTGTGCGGAGCTACAAAGGAATCATGATTTATCGTTTTAAACGAAAAGAGGAATATGTTTTAGAATGCCTTACGGAGGGCGACGGACCGAGTACGAGCAAATTTTTCAGTAGAAAAATATTGCGTGCATTATAAAATATATTCCTCTTGAAGTATGATATCTCGTAAAGAAATTTACATACTAATATTTTTGGCCCTAGTCGCTCTTGTGCGATTTTTCTTTTTTGTACCCAAATCTCTGCCATACACAAGCGCAGTGGGGAAGATGGTAAGTGTCGAGGGGCAAGTGGTGAGTGCGCCAGATACAAGGCTGAACAATACTCGATTTACAATTAGGCCGACTGATCAGGATTCTAATATTCTAGCTGTAGTACTCAATAATAATCTAAAAGAAAATATTTCTTATGGAGATAAAGTTAAGGTCATGGGGTTGCTGGATACTCCCAAGAACTTCACAACTTCATCAGGCAAGGAATTTAACTACGAGAGGTATCTAGCTAATCAGGATATTTACTTCATAGTTTCCAATGCAGATATATCAGTGCTTTCAACTAACGGTGGGTTATTCTTCGTCCGTAATCTCTATAGACTCCGCAATGCATTTATGGACAACATTGGTAGATCTTTATATCCACCCGAGTCTGACTTGGCCGATGGATTAGTTCTGGGTGCGCGTGGTGGGTTCGATAGCTCTATGCGGGATAAGTTTATTGCAACTGGCACTATCCACATCGTCGCGCTCTCTGGCTACAATGTCACGATAGTTGCCAAAGGGGTGATGAGTGTGCTCGGACTATTCTTGTCACAAACTCTGTCGATATCTTTCGGAATTCTAGTAATTATATTATTTATAATTATGTCAGGGAGTTCCTCTACTGCTATCCGTGCGGGCATCATGGCCATCATCGCGCTTACAGGGCAAATGACAGGACGTACATACAGTGCGGGGAGAGCACTTGTTATCGCTGGACTACTAATGGTGGCCTGGGACCCTCGAGTGCTCACTGATATATCTTTCCAGCTTTCTTTTATTGCCACTTTTGGAGTGCTATACATCACACCTAAAGTGATTCATTGGGTGCGTTTTATTCCGTATCGCTTTGGCTTACGTGAGTTAGTGGCCACTACTCTTGGGGCGACGATTTCAGTTCTACCTATACTGCTTTATTCTACAGGGATACTCTCTCTTGTGTCGCTACCTGCCAATATATTAATCCTGCCACTGATGCCATTCACCATGCTAATGATCTTTATCACAGGAATGTTCGGTTTTATATCAATCACTCTTGCCCTACCATTTGCTTTCATCACACATCTAATACTTCACTATATGCTCTATGTTATATCATTCTTCGCATCGCTTTCATTTGCGAGCGTGACCATACAATCATTCCCACTGACTCTCACAATTATTTTTTATATTCTAATGCTCAGGTGGGTGTTTAAGAAGAAAGCATAAAAAAGCTACAAAGAAAATGACTTTTGCTAGGTCCTCGGGTCAGTTCGTTCCCTCTGGTCACTCCACCAGACCATAGCAAAAGGCATTTTCTTCTACGCTCACTATTTAGCTTTATTGTAATTCTCTTCTACTGTCTCCCAGTTTAGATTTGCGAAGAATGCTTCAACATATTTCTTCTTATCGCTTGTCGGATAGTCGTATACATATGCATGCTCCCACATATCAAGAGCGAGAATTGGGGAGAGTCCTGTGAGGTGTCCTAGGTGTTGTTCCTCTACCCATGTTGCAAGGAATTTACCAGACTGGCGGTCGTAGTAGAGCATCGCCCAGCCCACTCCGCGGGTCATCGCGAGCATTTTAAAATTTGTCATAAAAATATCAAAGTCCATTACTTGATTTATCAGGGCCTTTTTAAATTCACTATCGTTCTGTAATGTCTTCGGCCCGCCTTCTAGTTGCGAGAAATATATCTCGTGATTTCTCATGCCATCGAATTCAAATGCAAATCGGCGCAAGATCTCGGAGATGGCGTATGAGTTGCCCTCCCTGTCTTTTCCGTATTCATTGATCTTATTTATTATCAAGTTCGCATTGGTCACGTAGCCCTTGTAGAGCTTCAGGTGCTCCTCGATGTTCTTGGCACTAATGCCAGCAAGCTCTGGGATGTTGAAAGTTTTGAGTGTAAATGTTTCCATATGGTTTATCTTAAATGCTAATATATTGATTATAACATGGAAAAAGACAGCCTATACATAAGTAAATATTGGCCCCAAATTGTAGTTCTTGGATTGCTAACCTCAGCTGTTTTCCTGGGGCACTTATCTTTTAGTCTTAATAAGCACAGTGACTTACTAAAAGTCGCATTCCTTGATGTTGGCCAAGGTGACTCGATCTACATCGAAGCCCCGAATGGTCGCCAGATGCTCATTGATTCAGGTCCGGGCAATACGGTGCTGTCCAAACTCTCTGAAGTCATGCCTTTCTATGATCGGTCGATAGATATACTCTTGGCCACTCATGCAGATGCGGATCATATCAGCGGATTCCCGTCTATTATGGATCACTACTCTATAGGGCTCATTTTTGAGAACGGGGTAGATGGAACGACTGCTACATACGGCAGGCTTGAAGATAAAATATCAGAATATAAAATCCAGAAATTAATAGCTCATAGAGGTACTCGTATTGTGCTTGATCAAGCACGCAATATATACATAGATATCCTCGCTCCGGATCGCGATGTGTCGAAAGCGGATTCAAATGATGGCTCGATAGTCTGTCGACTGTTGTATGGCAGTGAATCATTCATGCTCACCGTCGATGCGACGATGAAAACAGAAGGGTGGATATTGGCAGATAATAGTCCTGAATCTATACACTCTACAATTCTAAAGCTCGGTCATCATGGGTCCAAATATTCTTCAAGTACTCCCTGGCTACAAGTTGTTCATCCAGATGAGGCGATAATCTCTGCAGGCCTTCACAACAAATACGGCCATCCGAGCTCGGACACACTCGATAGGCTCGCAAGTTTGAATATTCCATATCTGGCTACGCTCGGAAAGGGAAGTATTATATTTGAAACAGACGGTAGGTCTATAAAAGAAGCCAAGTAAAAAGGCCTCCCGATGGAGGCCTTTAATTTTTATTTACTTTATGATTCCAGCTTTCTTCAGCGTTGCATAGGCACCATTCTTGTTTATAGTCTTGATCGCCTGGGTAGATAGGACAAGAGGGAAGAACTTCTTAAGTTCTGGTACATAGATACGCTTGTTCTGCAGGTTAGGATACTTGCGGCTCTTGCCTGTAGGGTTGAACTTGGTAGCACGAACTACGTTTGAGTAGCCCCCGCCGACAATTGAGCCCTTTTTAGTTATTGCACATACTTTCGCCATAGATAGGGGTATGCTATCATACAAACCATGTCCACGCAAGCCATCGACGGTGTTTTCTATGTAATAGTACTTATCATGTCCATAGTTATCCATGAATACGCTCATGGGTATATTGCCTACAGATTAGGGGATAACACGGCCGAAATGTCAGGCAGATTGACTCTAAATCCCATTAAACATCTCGATCCGTTTGGGTCGGTAATACTTCCATTGCTTCTGGTGCTCACCAATGCAGGCTTCGTCATCGGTTGGGCCAAACCTGTGCCATACAATCCCGATAATCTAAGAGACCGGAAGTGGGGGACACTATATGTAGCTCTTGCTGGTATCGTATCAAATATCTTGCTTGCGGTTTTCTTTGGGTTACTAATTCGATTTGCGCCAGTGTTCCTCGGATTACCCCCATATAGTCTTGATGGAGCAGTTGCGAACCTTCCTTTCTACAAGATCACTACTATTATAGTTATAGTGAACTTGGTCCTTGCATTATTCAATCTTGTACCTGTCCCACCCCTTGATGGATCCAAGGTTCTGTTTAGCTTCATGCCTTTTAAATATCGTTATATCGTGAATTTCCTTGAACGATGGGGTATGCTTATTATGCTTGCCTTTGTACTCTTCCTGTGGGTTAAAGTCGCCCCGCTTATATCGATAGCCTTCTCCCTCATTACAGGTGCTCACTAGGGCCTTGCAATTTAAACCTTGTTATAGTAGAGTAGTTGAACTAGTCCTTTTTGCGACTATTTTTTATGCCAACAATCAATCAATTGGTTCGCAAGAGCCGTAAAACAACAAAGAGAAAGTCCAAGTCCGTAGCACTCGCTCGCGGCTTTAATTCGATCAAGAACAAGCCTATATTCTACCCATCACCTTTCAAGCGTGGTGTTTGCACTAAGGTGTCTACTACTACCCCAAAGAAGCCTAACTCAGCTCTTCGTAAGATCGCCCGTGTTCGCCTAACAAACGGTATGGAAGTTACTGCTTACATCCCTGGTGAGGGTCACAACCTTCAGGAGCACTCAGTTGTCATGATCCGTGGTGGTCGCGTAAAGGACCTCATCGGTGTGCGTTATCACGTAGTTCGTGGACGACTTGATGCTACAGGCGTAGAGAAGCGTCGCCAGTCTAGAAGTCTCTATGGTGCCAAGACCCCAAAGGAAGTAGCTAAGAAGTAATAATTATATGCGAAGAAAAATCACAAACAGAAACATAGTTGAGCCAGATATATCTTACAACTCTCAGAAGCTTGGTAAGTTCATCAACAACATCATGCAAGATGGCAAGAAGGAGAC
>JBAXNK010000036.1:0-7483 GCA_037133845.1 bacterium | reverse complement strand
CGGTGAGTCTGCACTACCAGCAGGTGTTGAGATGGTTATGCCAGGAGACACAGTGAAGCTATCAGTCAAGCTCGTTACTCCAGTTGCTCTTGAGGCACAGCAGCGTTTCGCTATCCGCGAGGGTGGTAAGACAGTTGGTGCAGGAGTTATCACTAAGATCATCAAATAGTTTTATCAGAACCGCTCTTTATAAAATAAATGTATGACAACAAAGACACAAAACACCGCTCGTGAAAAGAAGGGCAAAGATGAAGCCGTTGTTAAACTCCGCATCCGCGTGAGAGCGTACGAGAACAAGATTCTCGATGCTTCAGTGAAGCAGATCATAGATACTGCTCTCCGCTATGATGCGACAGTTGTCGGCCCTATTCCTCTGCCTACTGAAATCAAGAAATATACGGTGAATCGATCATCATTTGTTTTTAAGAATGCTCGTGAACAGTTTGAGATACGTATCCACAAGCGTGTGATCGACATCTTGAATCCTAACGCGAAAACAATAGAATCTCTCACAAACCTATCTCTCCCATCCGGAGTTGATATCGACGTGAAGATGATGTAATAGTTAATTAATTTATGAAATTTATCCTCGGTAAAAAACAGCATATGATGCAGTGCTTTCTAGATAATGGCACAGTCGTACCGACTACTGTCATTTCTGCTGGCCCGCTAGTAGTCACCCAGGTCAAAGCACCTGATACAGATGGCTATACAGCTATCCAGGTAGCATATGAGGAGCAGAAGGCTTCTCGTGCAACACGTGCACACTTGGGTCACGTAAAGCCTGCAAACGTAGGTAAGGAAGGCAAAGAAGATGGTGCCTACAAGAACCTTCGTGAATTCCGCGATATAGAGAGCATTGCAGTAGGTGACCTTATAACTGTCTCAGCTTTTGCTAAGGGCGACATCGTTACTGTATCTGGACTTTCAAAGAGTAAAGGTTTCCAGGGTGTGGTCAAGCGTCATGGCTTCCACGGTGGTCCACGTTCACACGGTCAGAAGCACTCTGAGCGTGAGCACGGATCAATCGGTGGAGGACTACGTAATAAAGTTCCAAAGGGAATGCGCATGGCCGGCCGTATGGGTGGAGACAGAATCACAATCAAGAATCTAGAGGTCGTTGGAGTTGATCTTGAGAACAATCAGATCCTTATCAAGGGCGCTATTCCTGGTCGCCGCGGTACCTTAGTGGAAATAATCGGATAATATATGGAAACACAAGTATACAATCAAAAAGGTAAAGCAGTAGGCAAGCTCGAACTACCTGAATCAATATTCGGCCTACCTTGGAATGGTGACCTAGTTCACCAAGTTGTCCATGCTATGCAAGCGAATGCTCGTACGCCAGTTGCTCACGCAAAGGGTCGCAGCGAAGTTCGTGGTGGAGGACGCAAGCCATGGAAGCAGAAGGGTACAGGACGCGCTCGTCACGGATCTTCACGTTCTCCTATCTGGCGTGGTGGAGGAGTTACTCATGGACCAGACAAAGACAAGATATACACACAGAAGATCAACAAGAAGATGCGTGCTAAGGCTCTCTACACAGTTCTATCTGAGAAGCTTCGTCGTGGGCAGATCATCTTCCTTGAAGAGCTGACACTAAAGAACATCAAGACTAAAGATGCTGTAACTGTGATGAACGACCTCAGTAAGATATCAGGATTTGAGAAGATCGTTGGTAGTAAGAAGCCAAATACTTACATGACAATCCCAGCCAAGAGTGATGTCGTGAAGAAGAGTTTTGCAAACATCCCAAGTGTAGACATAGAAGAGGTTAAGAACATCAACCCGAACATATTGATGACTCACCGCTATATCATCATGGCACAGCCTACTGAGAGTATTGCTTTTATTGGTGGCAAGATTGAGAAATCTACAACTAAGACTAAGAAATAATTTATGGCCACAACAAAAACAAAAAAGAATACAAAGGAAGTGGTAGATGTAGTAGCAGCTAAAGAGGTGAAGACTAATTCCCCTATACTCGGACCACGCATAACAGAGAAGTCTGCCAAGCTGTCTGAGACAGGCGCATATGTTTTCAATGTAAAAAACAAGACAAACAAGAATGAGATCAAGAAGGCTATAAAAGCTATGTACGGTGTAACACCAGAGAGGGTAGCTATCACAATCATCGCAGACAAGACTGTAATGCGCCGTGGGGTAGAAGGTACAAAGGCTGGTGGTAAGAAGGCGGTCGTATATTTAAAGAAGGGTGATAAGATAGCACTATAATTTATTTATGAAAACATATAGACCAACAACTCCATCCAAGCGTCATCAGACTACTGTCACATACAGAGGAGTATTGACTGCGAGTAAGCCACTTAAGGCGCTTACACACGGCTTCAAGCGCTCTGTAGGGCGTAACAACCAGGGTCGCATCACTACTCGTCACAAAGGTGGTGGACACAAGCGCTCATACCGTGAGATCGATTTCATGTACAACAAGCGCGATATCCCAGCCAAGATCGCATCTATCGAGTATGATCCAAATCGTAATGCATTCATCTCCCTTGTAAACTACGCAGATGGAGAGAAGCGCTATGTCATCGTTCCCAAGTCAATGAAAGTAGGGGATACATTTACAGTTGGGGACAAAGCACCACTATCTGTCGGTAATCGCCTACCACTACGCATGATCCCAGTTGGAACATTCGTATACAACATCGAGATCAAGGCTGGCAACGGTGCCAAGCTTGCACGAAGTGCAGGAGTCTTCGCTCAGGTAGTAGCGAACGATGGTGGCTACACCAACATCAAGATGCCTTCAACTGAAGTCCGTAAAGTGTCTGAGAACTGCTTCGCATCTATCGGTGAAGTATCGAACTCTGACTATCATCTACAGAACTTCGGTAAAGCAGGACGCTCACGCTGGAAGGGCATCCGTCCAACTGTCCGTGGTACTGCCATGAACCCAGTTGACCACCCACACGGTGGAGGTGAAGGTAAACAAGGTAGAGGTCTACGACGCGCCAAGAGTATGTGGGGCAAGCCTACAGGCAAGGGACAGAAGACTCGTACACCGAAGAAGTACTCGAACATGTGGATTGTATCCCGTCGCCGAGTCGGTAAAGCCAAGAATTCTAAGTAATACTAAAAATCAAAAAATACCCTTGCAGGGTATTTTTTGATGTATAATATACATATGAACAATGCAGAAGAATCTTTCTCTATAAAATCCCGCATTAAAAGCACTACTCATGCTTGGCGGGGGATAGGGCTTTTTGTAAAAGGCACTCATAATTCCTGGCTACATCTATCCTTCGCGATACTTGTTGTGGTTCTTGGGATTGTTTTCCGCGTATCGATTATTGAATGGCTTTTTATTGTAGTTTCAATAGGTTCAGTCATGTCCTCTGAAGCATTCAATACAGCTATCGAGATAGATATAGATCTGACAAGCCCAGAGTACCACCCATATGCGCGCGATACGAAGGATGTGGCAGCTGGTGCAGTACTACTCACCTCTGTCATGGCATTCATAATAGGGCTGATAATTTTCGTTCCGAAAATAGTAAGTATTATAAAATAATAAAATATATTTATGCAAAAGATTATAAAACAAAAAGTTGTATTAAAAGCGACCCCTCAGGAAGTATATGAGATGCTCATGGATTCCAAGAAGCATTCTGCCTTCACTGGCGAGCCTGCGAAGATCAGTGGTAAAGTGGGAGGCAAGTTTACTGCTTATAGTGGCTATGCAGAGGGCAAGAACCTGGAACTAGTAGAGGGCAAGAAGATAGTCCAAGAGTGGCGAGCGAGCGACTGGGAAGAAGGCGCGTACTCCAAGGTCACATTCACGCTCAAGAAGTCCAAGAGTGGCACAGAACTCACCTTTACTCAGAGCGGTGTTCCTCAAGATCAATACAAAAGTATCGGTACTGGCTGGAAGGACTTCTACTGGACCAAGATGAAGGAATATATAGCTAACAAGGCGAAGTAGTCTGACTCATTGACACAAAGGTAGATAAATGGTAGAAAGCAGGGGAAGAAGAGCCCATCTAGGGTATAAAGGATAAGAAATTGCAAGCTAAATATAAGACGTTCATGTACGCATGGGGGCCCATCGACGATCTCCAGCAATTTTTCGAAGGGAAACTCCGAGTGGATGAACCACTCCGGAAACTCCTGGTGGGAGACGGAAGTCGTTGGGATATTCAGGGCCTCGGGATGAAATTCTCCCAGGCTCGGAAAGGCATGTCATGTGATTCGATCCGAGACGAATTTGTTGTGACTGAGCATCTCGACCGGGACACCATCTTTGGCGTTCTGGGCCATCTCAGTAACAATCAGAATCTTCTTCCGATTCCGGAAGGGGACGACGAGGCTGACCTCATCCTTGGCTATCTCGACGGGATGGTCGTGTATCTCGAACACGAGCTCGAGAAAGGGAAGCCGGAGGAGTGGCATCTCCATATGCGTCCCAGTAAGCCTGAATGGAAACGGGGGCCGATGGTGTATCTCAATTCTCGAGCAGAGTCCGACTTCGACGATTAGCTTTCGCAATCAACCTCCGCCGGCAAACCGTGCCGGCGGAAAAGAATAGTGAGTAGTACATTTATGCCATAGCTTTACGCTGTGGCTTACCAAGCCCCAGCTAGATTTATCTCGCTTGGGGTTTTTCTATGGGCTCCATCTCCTCCTTGTGGAGGAGGAGTGGCCGAAGGCCGAGGTGGTGTATTAATATCTAGACCACCACCCCCTACCCCCTCCTCAATAAGGAGGGGAGGAAATACTCAAAAATTTGACATTTATCCTATATTTGCTAATATCAACCCACGAGCTCAGAACGGAGCTTATTTATATTGTTTTCAATTATATTAAATAAATGACACGATCACTTAAAAAAGGCCCATACGTAGACGAAAGACTATTGAAGAAGATAGCCGGCAAGAGGCCTATCGAGACTGGCATGATCAAGACTTGGTCTCGAGCATGTGTCATATCACCAGAGATGGTGGGATTCATGTTTGGAGTCCACAACGGGAAAGTCCACGTAGAAGTCCTAGTCTCAGAAGATATGGTGGGACACAGACTCGGTGAATTCTCCCTTACTCGCAAGTTCGTCCGACACGGAGGTAAGATGCAGAAGGAGCTAGAGGCTAAGAAGAAGGAATCAGAGATAGCTGCAGCCCAGTCCGCCAAGACCGCAGTTGATGCTAAGAAGAAATAATAAATAAAATATGAAAGCGCTTCTAAAAAATTACAGACAGTCTCCCCGCAAGGTTCGCCTTGTAGCGAGCTTCCTAAAAGGCAAAAGGGTTGCAGAGGCTTTTACGCACCTGTCATCTCTTCCAAAGCGTGCATCGGGCCCTATAGAGAAGCTACTTGCTTCAGCTGTGGCTAACGCGAAAGTTGCAGGTATCGCCCCTGAAGGCCTCGTTATCGAGAGCATCACAGTCAACAAGGGTATAGTGCTCAAGCGCAGCATGCCTCGCGCTCGTGGAAGTGCTTCCCGTATCAACAAGCGCACAAGTCACGTCGCATTAACCCTTGCTAATAAGTCCGCTAAATAATTATGTCAAAAACAGTACACCCATACGCACATAGACTAGTAACACTCCGAGACTGGAAGTCTCGCTGGTTCGCTGATAAGAAGTACAAGGATCTCCTAAAGAGTGACGTTGTTATCCGTGAGTACCTAGCCAAGAAGCTTCGTGGATTCTACATCTCTCGCGTAGAGATAGAGCGCAATGTAAAGGCTACCAAGGTAGCAGTATACACTTCACGCCCTGGGATGATCATCGGCCGTTCAGGTGAAGGTGCGACTAAGCTCAAGGCTGATATCGTGGCAGTACTGAAGAAGCGTGGTATCCCTACACCAGAGGATCTGAAGCTCGACATAGTAGAAGTCACAAACCCAGATGCAGATGCAGCTATCATCGGCTACTCTATCGCAGAAGGCCTAGAGAAGCGCCTACCATACCGTCGCGTGCTCAAGCAGACTATCGAGAAGGTGATGAGTGCTCGTGGAGTAAAGGGTGCACGTATATACCTCGGTGGAAGACTCGGTGGTGCTGAGATCGCTCGTTCAGAGCAGATCAAGCGTGGATCTATCCCTCTTCAGACTTTCCGTGCTGACGTAGATTTCGCTCGTGAGAAGGCTCATATGAGTTACGGCGATATCGGTATCAAGGTATGGATATACCGTGGTGAGGTTTTCTCAAACGAGAGTAACGCCGGTGGTAAACAGAATTCTAATAGTAACTCACAGAATTAATATATGATGATACCAAAGAAAGTAAAATATCGAAAGTGGCAAACTTCACGCACTGATATGACCAAGGTTACACCTGACACAAGGGGACTTAAAGTCGTCTTTGGAGCTTTCGGACTCAAGGCTACAGCTGGTGGACGCGTACGTTCAAATCAGCTAGAATCAGCTCGTAAGGCTGCATCACGTGCACTCGGCAAGACTGGACGCATGTGGTTCCGTATATTTACAGATCGACCATTTACTCAGAAGCCTGCAGAAGTAGGAATGGGAAAGGGTAAGGGTAATCCAGAAGGGTACTGTGTAGATGTTCGTCCAGGTAGACTACTACTGGAAGTTGATGGAGTAACTGAAGCGATCGCTCGTGAAGCACTTCGTAAGGCAGGAACTAAATTACCCGTAACTACCGTAATAGTAGCAAGATAAATATATGAAAAAAACAGAAACAACAACTAAGCCAAAGAAGACTCTCAAGGGTATCGTCGTATCAGACAAGATGGACAAAACTATCGTGGTAGAGGTTACTCGATTCGTAGAGCACAAGAAGTATGGCAAGCGCATCAAGAAGTCCAAGCGATATAAGGCGCACGATGAGACAAACAGCAAGAAGGTTGGTGACAATGTCGAGATACAAGAGACAAAGCCAATCTCTAAGGATAAAACTTTTAAAGTAATATAATTATATGATTCAAGACGGAACAGTAGTAAATATCACAGATAACGCCGGCGGAAAAGTCGGAAAGGTATTCAAAGTACTCGGCTCTTCCAAGCGTCGCTATGCAGGAATCGGAGACAAGGTTATCATCTCTGTAAAGATAGCTATACCTCGTCGTGGTGTGAAGAAAAAGGATGTCTGTCAGGCCGTAGTTGTTCGTACTGTAAAGGCTTATCGTCGTGATGATGGTTCATACATCCGATTTGATGACAACGCAGTAGTGATACTCGAGAAAGACAAGCAGGATCCAAAGGGTGGTCGCGTATTCGGACCTATTCCTCGCGAGCTCGCAGAGCGCGGTTACCAGAAGATAATATCTCTTGCTCAAGAGGTCATTTAAATATATGAAAATCAAAAAAGGAGACAATGTAATAGTGATAGCCGGCAAAGACAAAGGCAAAACAGCCAAGGTTATTAAGGCTATTCCTAAAGAAAATAAGCTCATTGTCGAAGGCGTTAATATGCGAAAAAAGCATCAGCGTGCAAAAACTCAAGACGGCAAAGGCCAAGTTATTGAATTCGCAGTACCTGTGCACGTTTCAAACGTCATG
>JBAXNK010000035.1:0-7721 GCA_037133845.1 bacterium | reverse complement strand
ATATCTGACTATCAAGCTTACTGACGATGCGACAACGCCTGCTCACCTGAAGCTACTTATAAAGGGTACTAAAGAGGGCCCACTTTCTGGAGGAAAGGGAAGTGATAAGCTTCAGTACAAGAATTCATCGGGCCAGTTTGTAAATGTTCCATCAAATAAAGACATCTTCGTGGTCACTCGAGCTGGCACATCACACGCTTCACGCAACCTGATGAACACCTATGGTGTCCAGACTAAAGTTATAGACCTATCAGGACTTACGATTAAAGATAATACTATTCGTTTAGTAACAACAAACACTCAGCGCCAGTGGGATATAGATAGGCTCGCAGTAGATACAACTGATGACACTGGATTTACTGTTACAGAAGAGACTCCTTATTCTGCTGATCTGCACTTCCGTGGTATTTCAAGTATGGTCAAGAGTGTGCCTGGGGATGCCAAGATGCAAGTTACCGAACCTGACTATGATAGTCTATCTAAAAATGTAGGCCAAGGTAACCAGCTCACAGGTAACGCGACCAAGTATGGAGATGTAACTCCGCTACTGTCATCTGTTGATGATAAATTTGTGATAATGGTCCAGGGTGATGAACTTGCGCTCAAGTATGCAATTCCAACTCAGTCAGATGGTACAGAGCGAGACTTTATCTACTACACATTCGACTATCACAAGCCTCATCATGATGCTCTAGGTCATACAATAACACCCCTACCATTTAACGCTATGAATTCATATCCTTATCATGAGGAGTCCGAGCACTATCCGACTGATGTAGAGCATAATGCTTACCAGAGCGCTTACAACACTCGTGTGATCAGCTGGACTGCAAGTACCACAGACTTCACACCTGCAATACACCACTCACTCAATACTGATTTAGTAACTCTCTCTGTTTCTGAAGGAGTAAGTACTAATATAAATCACGGGCATGCATTTGGCGGCGGCGGAGGAGGGTCACACAGCTTGCTTACAGTAGGTTCTACGCTTGGAACTTCTGTTGGTACTAATACTGGAGGTTCAGGTAGTACAAGTAGTGGATCTTCTGGTGGTTCTGCTCCATTTACTTTCACCAAGCCAAATCAGTCAGGCGCACAGAACAACGACGTGAAAGAATTACAAGTATTCTTAAATAAGAATAACTTTACCGTTGCTACAAGTGGTACTGGATCTACTGGCAATGAGAGTAACTACTTCGGACTTGCTACCAAGCGCGCTCTCGGTGCATTCCAGGTCAAGTATGGCTTGGTGAAAAGTAAAAAGAGTGTTGGTTATGGTGTGATGGGTCCGAAAACTCGCGCATTGATCAATAAGCTAATACAGGGGAATTAGGTGAACACAAAAACAGCGCACTTTCTAAGGTGTGCTGTTTTTGTGTTGGTAGCTTGAAAAAAAGCCTCAAATGGGGTAGTGTAGTAGACGGAGGCGTGCCTGAGTGGTTGAAAGGAACAGTCTTGAAAACTGTCATTGGGGAAACTCAATCGTGAGTTCGAATCTCACCGCCTCCGCACCTATAAAAATGAGTCCCCATAAGGGGCCATTTTTATTGTGCGGAGGCGAGCAAAGCATCAACATGCTTTGCGTGTGAGATGAGAAGACCCTGAGTATATCGTACGGAATGCAATGAGTACGATACGAAGGGTGTACAGAACCTGTAAGGTTCGAAAAGCGTACTCGCGGTCTCACCGCACTTTGTGCTATCCTATATCAATGCGACATCTCGCTATAGACTATGGTGCTAAAAGGGTAGGGCTTGCACTCTCAGACGAGGGCGGCATGCTTGCTTTCCCGTATAAGATTGTGAGTAACGATATGTCACTTGTAGACACCATCCACAATATCTGTGGGGAGGAAGAGGTGAGTGCTATAGTCCTAGGTGAGTCTCGAGATTTATCAGGAGAGAAGAACAAGATCATGGGCAGTATAGAAGAATTCAAAAGGAATTTAGAAGCTGAGCTTGATTTGCCTGTACACTTTCAATTAGAATTCATGACGAGCATTGAAGCTCGTGGACGAGAGGGTAAAGAATCTAATAATGCTCGCAAGATTAAAAAGGAGGATGCCGGCAAGGTGGACGCATCGGCAGCCGCACTTATACTTCAAAGATTCTTAGATAAGAAGAATCTTTAGTTACCGTACCTATAATTTGCCTGAGAGTTTGCTGCGATACAGGTATCGTATGCATCTGTGTTCATTGTAGCTAGGTCCTGAGCACTTGGATTCTCAAGCTTGGCATAGAATGCGTACTTTGTGGGAGTATTGATCGCCGCGCTTACTGTCTCACAGGCCCAGTCGCCGGTGTAAGCTTTATTCATATAAATATAAGGCATGTTACTAGGGTATTGAGGATCATTTTGTATACTTGATATATATCCAGGCATAAAGTTTGTATAAGATCCTGAGACTAATATATTACTAAAGTACCCGATAACTCCTGGGTAGTTACCGTTGTTATCGCTCGCGTACACTTCTGCCGCCTTTGCGAATTCTCGGAGCTGTTCTTTACGTAGGGAATCTCGAGCCTTGGCACGAGCGGACTTAAGAGCCGCCAGCACTACGCTCGAAAGTAGGCTTACTATTGCAATTACGACTAGTAGTTCTACGAGTGTGAACCCTCGATTTTTATTCATGTCATGTATTATAGCATTTCTATTAAAAGTCAGAAGTGTGGTATATAATAAGGATATGGACAAAGTCACTTATGAAGAATTTAAGAAGATGGATATCAGGGTTGGCAGGGTGGTTTCTGTTGAATCCATAGAGGGGGCAGACAAGCTACTAAAATTCCAGATTGATTTTGGCGATAAGGACACTGAAGGTAACGGGGTGTTTCGTCAGATCGTGTCTGGTCTGAAGGAATTCTACCCGGACTATGACAAACTAGTGGGCAAACAACTACTTTATATTTTAAATCTAGAACCTCGAACGATAAAGGGCGTCGAGAGTCAGGGTATGTTGTTGGCCGTTGATGGCAAAGAGGGGAACCCCGTGTTCCTGGTGCCTGAAGTTGAAGTTGAACCGGGTTCAAAAGTTCGCTAAGTATATCGACAATGTCAGCACTCATGATTATAAAAACGTTAGGTCTCATCGGGATCTTCCTGACAGTTTTTGCAGAGTCGGGACTATTCTTCGGGTTCTTCTTGCCGGGCGACTCCTTGCTATTTATTGCCGGACTACTTGCCGCTACCGGAGCCTTTGATATAAAAAGCTTGATACTGATATGTCTGCTCGGTGCGATACTAGGGGATAGCTTCGGATACTGGATTGGCAGTCGTTTTGGTCGCAAGTTCTTCGACCGCGAAGACAGCTTCTTCTTCAAGAAGAAGTATCTGCTTGAAACAGAGAGTTTCTATTCTCGTCATGGCAAATACACGATAGTAATTGCACGCTTTATACCTATCATTCGAGTATTCGCTGCGACATTTGCAGGACTTTCGCTCATGGAGTATAAGACATTCCTAATCTATAACATAATAGGCGGAACTCTTTGGGTGTTCTCTATGACTTTGATGGGGTACTTCCTGGGTAGCATTATTCCAAATCCAGATCGCTATGTTTTACCTGTAGTTTTTGGCGTAATCGCAATATCTTTTATACCTGTACTCATAAAGTTTATGCAAGCGAGAAAGAATCAATCCAAGTTTTAGGCTTATACCTTTTATATCACTCGCAAGTATCGTATAATGTACATGCATGAAGCAATTGTATAGTCGCTATTTTCCTACACCTAAATATCTTTCAATGAGATCATGCTCTTTTGATATATCTGATCACACTATCAAGTATGGGGAACTGAAGCCTGCTCCAGGAGGTCTTGCGCTTGGTCGCTATGGTCAGGTCAAGATGGGTCCTGGCATTGTCACCTCGGGCAAAATCGAAGATCTAGGAAAGCTGATTGTTGTCCTGAAAGATCTGAAGGATAAACTCAACCTGCACTTTGTTCGAGTATCCCTTCCTGAGGAGCAGATGTATCTATTTACAGTATCTGTCCCTCGTACGAGTGGTGGGGGTAGTCTCCGTGAGACGATACTATTCCAGCTCGAAGAGCATATACCGATCAAGGCTTCTGAGACGATATTTGATTTTAATATATTATCCGAGAATAAAGATACTACTACTGTCGAGGTTGCAGCTATTGCTGTTAGTACTATAGAGAGCTACGTAGATGTGTTTAAGAAAGCGGGACTTGTGCCAATCTCATTCGAGCTTGAAGCTCAGGCCATCGCTCGCTCAGTAATCGAGCACTCGGATCGGAGTCCTGTGATGGTGGTAGATTTCGGTGAAGCTCGTACTGGAGTGTCTATAGCGCACAATAACAGAGTACTCTTCACTACGACCCTTGATATCGGAGGCAATTCGTTGACCGAGATGATTGCCAAGAACTTCAAGCTATCTTTCGAAGAAGCGGAGAAGCTCAAGCATGATTATGGTAACGGAGCACCTAATGGCAAAAGTGCTGATGAGATACTACCGATAATTATCAATGGGATATCTGTTCTGCGCGATGAACTGAACAAGCACTATACGTATTGGAAGACCCACAATGATGATGGTAATGAGCACGAGGCTATAGACCGCATCATCCTTTGTGGCGGGGGAGCCAACTTGCCAGGAGTGCCTCAGTATTTAGAGTCTAGTATGAAGGTGAAGGTTATGAATGCCAATGTCTGGGTAAATATCTTGGATATAAATAAGAGTATTCCAGAGATGTCTCATCATATGTCTCTCGACTACGCTACAGTGCTAGGCTTGGCTCTTGGTGACTTCGACTATGAGTCGCGCCTCACTATCAATGTTCTTCCACAGCCCGAGAAGAAGAGACTGGTTCTAGAGTACTGGGCCCGATTCGCCAATGTTCTGATGGTGCTACTCATATCTTTCAGTTTATTTGCTACTGTACTATTGATGCCATCCTACTACTTATCGAGCTTGAAGGAAGGCATCGCCAATGATCAGCTCAATCATATGAAGAACATAGCTCCTAAGGTTGCAGGAGTAGATATGAAGGGCATAGAGGCTGATATTAATTCCAAGCTATCTCTTCTGTCTGGGGTGGGGTCAAATTACAAAGTTGGCGATAAGATATTCAGAGATCTAGTTGCCCCGTTACCCAAGGGTGTAACTGTATCACAGGCGATATATAACGAAGGAACAGATTCCTCTCGCACCTTATCCCTCGGTGGTATCGCGGTGAACAGGGCAGCACTTAGTGATTATAAGAAGATGTTTGATAATAATCCGAGCATAGATTCTGTTGACCTACCCACATCAGACTTCCTAGAGAAATCCAACTTATCTTTTACCGTATCTCTTAAATTAAAATAGCATGAACAGAAAAACCACAATCTATATATTCATAATGCTCACCTTTATCTGCGGAGGGTCTGTCGCTCTGTTTGCATGGACCTTCCAGGCCATAAAAGGTAAGAATGAGCAGGCTTCCTTTGTACTCTCTGATATTCAAGATAAGATGGTAAGCAAAGAAGGCATGAGTGCCGTTGTAAAAAAGGCATCAGACCTTGCAGCTATACAGAAGAATGTTCGTAGCCATTTTATAGACACGAATGATATTGCAGGATTTGTAGACTACTTGGAAAGTATCGGCGCAGATGCAGGTGTCACACTTGATGTGCAGAGTGTAGACATCGCACCGAGCGATAAAACTAAAGTCTCTGTGCACATCTCTGTAAAGGGTAGGTATGAGGGGATAATGAAAACTATAAACTTGCTTGAGAACAGTCCCTACTACGTGCACGTGACCCAAGCTCTAGTGAGTAAGAGTGTAAGTACCGGGGTGGATAGTACTGGAAAACCAAAGATATCTACCAACGGATCTTGGGAAGGGGAGATTTCTTTCGTAACTATAAGCCTGCCATAAATATGAAAAATATAACAGAAAAATTTAAGAGTTATTTCAAGGCCTTGCACACCCTTGGCCTTATAAATCCACATCGGTACTGGATAATACTAGTCCGAGCGTTCTTCTTTGTTTTCATTGGACTGATATTCTTTAGCTTCTATCTCTTGTACAAAATCAACAACGAAGAGGTGTTCCAGGCAAGCTCTAAGCCCAAAGAAGACACTCAGTTGTTGAACGAGAAATTACTAAAGAATGTAAACGGAGTATTTGAAGATAAGGCTAAAATTCAGAGTACTATCAAGACTCAATCTACAGGGTATAAAGACCCAAGTGTTCAGTAGGTTGAATTTTCGTCTGATTATGGTAGTATGCCTCTATATGCGCGGTTAGCTCAGTTGGTAGAGCAATCCGTTTACACCGGAAAGGTCGGGGGTTCAAGTCCCTCACCGCGCACCAGAATGGAACTTAGCGAAAAAGGACTTATCTGGAAAACTTGGGAAGCTGAAGGTGTTTTGACACAAGGTAATTTTTCCGTTACATACATATGGAGTTTTTCCGTAGACAACCAAGACCCAAATAAAGAAAAACTTGTAAATGATATAAAAACAGCTTTTGAAAATGGTCAAACTGTAAAAATACATTACGACCAAAGAGCAGGAAGTGTGCCGTGGAGATCTGGGACAACATATTTTGCAAAAGAAATTAGATTTCAATAATTATGAAAAAGGAAATAATTATATTAGTAATAATCGTTGGATTAGTTATTGTTGGTATTGCGGGTTCAAAGTGGCTCGTAAATAGCGGAACAAAAGCGGTTCCCGGTGCAACAACGACAGAATACCAAGACGAAAAATTTGGTTATCGGTTTGTTTATCCGAATGCGTGGACAACAAAACGCGTGACTCTTACTCCGGGATATGTTGAAGTTATTCCTCCTGCGGGAAAACAATATTCACTCTATTTCTGGTACAAAGACAGTAAAGCAATAAAAAATGCTGCTGAACTTGAGGCTTTTGTGAGAGATGACGCCACTTATGCCGAGAAAAACCAAGGTACTAAAACGATAGAAATTTCAGCTAAACAACTTGGCAATTTAAGCGGATTTGTTTACGACTATCAAGACAAAGATGGCACAGTATCTAGAGCATATTATGTCGCTGATTTCACTCCAACAGCGGATCAAAATATTTTTGTATGGACAGGAGGAATACTAAATAAAACAAATTCACTTGATAGCGTGCTATCTGATCAAGATGTGCAGAGCATTCTAGGGTCGTATAGATTATTAGAATAATTAAAACTTTTCATCAAAATGGAAAATCAAATTACAACATCAACAGATTCAAAGCCACCAAAAAAGAATGCGTGGTTTGGTAAAATCGAAACAAAAGAAGAAGCTCTAAAAGTTATCAAAGATTCATCAAATGGATTTTATTTTTTGGCGGCTTTACAAATTGTCATAGGTTATTTTTTGTTAGGGTTACCTGCAATTATTGACGGAGTAATTTTTGCAGTGTTGGCATTTTTATTGCGAAAATTTAATAGTATGGTTGTTGCTGTACTGTTGCTTCTATTATCTGTTGGTGCCGTTGTGGTAACTGCTATCAATCAATTTGGCGGTGGTACTGGCGGACGCAACACAATTCTTGCGGTTATTATGATTTGGACTAGCATCCGAGCTGTGCAAGCTACCTTTAAACTTCACAAGTTAGAAAAATCATTATAAGCGGAAAATTTTCCGAAAAAGCGAATTTGGAATCCCGCCCGCATTCCTCCCCAGACCCCTCCTGCGGGCGGAAAATCAGCCGAGGCAAAGCGAAAAATCCTTTTCTCCAGAAAAACAGATTTTCGCTTTGCCGA
>JBAXNK010000034.1:0-8140 GCA_037133845.1 bacterium | reverse complement strand
CTGCCTGAATACTTGGAAGGCAGAACCCCAAAAAGAAAAATGTCCTTTCCATTTTCAGAAAAAATCGGGCGCGCGCAAATCCGAAAAGCAAGGAACATTTTTTCTTTTTGGGGTTGCCGAGTGAAGCGAGGCAGTGGCGGAACGATACGAGCGTACGATTTAGTTTCAAGCCACCACGCGCTCCGCGCGTGCGACATCATTTGTTTTGAAAATAGGTTCGAGCTTGGTACAATAAACACACCATCAACGAAACGAATAGTTTTTATTTACTAATTCTCTTCTTTATTTTCGTCGCTGCAAAGACTGCGATGATGACTGTCGCCAAGAGAACTAGCCAACCAAAGACCCCCATGGTCTTGTAGAGAGACTGCCAGCTTTGAGCAAAGAAGTATCCGATACTGGCATAGAACATGATCTGTATGATATCTCCTATGATGATATAGGTTAAGAATCTTTTGAAGTTCATGTTACCCAAGCCTGCCAAGATGTTCACTAGGGCTGTTGCTTGGTCCTGGAAGCGGCTGGTTATAATCGTTAATGCTGAGTAACGATTTTCTATCTTTTCGACTTCATCAAGTTGTTTTGATGTTGCGAATTTGCCTAAGTTAAAGAAGTGGAGTATTTTCTTGCCGTATTTTTTCGACAGCGTGTACATGGCTATATCACCTAGTATGTTGCCTAGTGTTCCCATCGCAATAACTAGAAATATGTTTATATATCCTTGGCTTGCAAACGCGGCGGATGCCATGGTGCTCGGCCCTGCAGGCAAGGGGACACCTAGTGATGATAAGAAGGCGACCAGGAACAGCGCCGTGTATTTATAGACGAGTATGAGTCCAAGAATATTTTGAAATATTGAGCTCATCTATTTATGGTATTCGGTTACAGAATTAATCACATCTATCAGGAAATTGCTAGTATTTAAATTATTAGCCTCGGAGTATTTATGTATTTCAAGGTTCGGGTAGCGAGCATCATTTATACCCAAAGAGTCCTGGAGGTAGCTTGGTGGTAGACCAAAGGTATAGTTGATATAAGAAAAGGTCATCCAAGACTCTATTTGATCCGGAGTTAATATTTGTCGGTTTAGGTACTCCGTCAGTTTTCTAGTGGGTCTGAGTTTACCAGTCTGGTACAGACTGCGCAGGTCTATGATGAACCAAGTCGACATGCAGGCAGCCACCACAAGCAAGAATATAAATATAAATCTCCAGAAGTTTTTAGGTAAAGACGACATCGATAGTTTAAGTCTAGAACAAATAAGGCCTTAACGCAAACAATCTTAGGTCAAAATATAGGAATACCGGCTTTGTCTTGAGGCTGGATATCAATTCTTCTACTGCCTATGAATCACATAAAGTTTTCCGAGAATGGAGCCCATTCTGTATCTACTTTTTAGGAGCGCTCTTTACACTATTTGCGGGGACTGCTGTAGCTTCGCTTTTACTAGTTTATTAGTTGCGAAACTATGTAACTAGTTTTATAATTGAATAATTAACACTCTAATTTTTTAAAACCATGTTCAAGTCTATCATCAAGCGTACAGGTGCCAAGGTTCCTTTCGATAAAGATAAGATTATAAGGGCTATAGAGCTCGCCGGCAGTGCAACGGGTGAGTTCGATGCCAAGGAGGCCAAAATCTTGGCCATGAAAGCGATAGATCTCACCGGAAAAAACGTAATAGGCCGAGATCCTAGCGTGGAAGATGTGCAGAACTTCGTCGAGCAAGTCTTAATGCGATCAAAGTGGAAGAAAACTGCCAAGGCTTATATGCTATACAGAGAGCAGCATGCTCAGATGCGCGCCTTTGCGACTGGTGCATCGCTTGGACTTGTCGATAGCTATCTTGATCGGACTGACTGGCAAGTGAAGGAGAATAGCAACATGGGCTACTCTCTACAAGGCCTGAATAATTATATCTTTGCTGATATCAGTAAGACCTACTGGCTCAACAAGATCTATCCAATAGAAGTAAGGCGAGCTTACGAGAACGCAGATCTGCACATACATGACCTCGGTACCTTATCTGTGTACTGTGTCGGATGGGACCTGATGGATCTGCTGACTGAAGGCTTCCGAGGAGTGCCTAGCAAGATAGAGTCTGCTCCACCCAAACACTTACGTGCAGCGCTTGGGCAGATAGTGAACTTCATGTATACACTCCAAGGCGAAGCAGCAGGGGCGATCGCGTTCTCGAATTTCGATACACTGCTTGCTCCATTCATCAGATACGATGGCCTCGATGAGAGAGAGGTCAAGCAGTGCATGCAGGAGTTTGTATTCAATATGAATGTGCCTACACGCGTCGGATTCCAGACACCCTTCTCCAATATCACTCTTGATTTGAATCCATCTCCGAACTTCCGCGATCAGGCTGTCATCATCGGAGGTAAACCTCAGGAGGCTACATATGGAGAATTCCAGAAAGAGATGTATGTGTTCAACAAGGCACTCTTTGAAGTTATGCACGAAGGTGATGCTTCTGGTCGAGTTTTCACCTTCCCGATACCGACAGTGAACATCACTAAAGATTTCGATTGGGATAACAAGGAACTCTCTGGTCTCTGGGAGATCACTGCCAAGTATGGTGTGCCGTATTTCTCGAATTTCATTAATTCAGACATGAAGCCTGAAGATACTCGTTCTATGTGTTGCCGCTTGAGGCTTGACCTTGAGGAGCTCGATCGTCGAGGCGGCGGGCTCTTTGGTGCGAATGCTCTTACTGGCTCGGTCGGAGTAGTCACCATCAACCTTCCGCGTCTTGCCTATAAAGCAAAACAGGAAGTGGTCAACCTCAGAAAGTCTAAATTATTCTTCTTCAAGAATCTTGCCCACCAGATGGACATAGCTCGTGAGAGCCTGGAGATAAAGCGCAAGATCCTTGAGAAGCTAACCGATGCCAACCTCTATCCATATACCAAGTTCTACTTGAGGAAGATCAAGGGTTCACTCGGTACATACTGGCACAATCACTTCTCCACTATTGGACTCGTTGGGCTAAACGAAGCAGCGCTGAATTTGCTAGGTCAGGATATCGGGAGCGGTGAGGGGCATGCATTCGCGGAAGAAACTCTCGACTTCATGCGTAAGAGACTCGTGCAGTATCAGGTAGAGACTGGCAATCTATACAATCTTGAGGCTACTCCTGCTGAAGGCACGTCACATCGACTAGCGCTTAAAGACAAGAAGATGTTCCCAGATATTATCGTTGCCAATGAGACAGAGTACAAGAGTGGTGCAAGTCCTTTCTATACGAACTCTTCTCATTTACCGGTGAACTACAGTCGCGACATATTCGAGACACTCTCTCTGCAGGACTCGCTACAGACCAAGTACACGGGAGGCACCGTCATACATCTATTCTTGGGTGAGAGGATAGCCGATCCTTCTGCAGTGCCAAAACTGGTGCGTAAGATTTGTGAGAATTTCAAACTGCCGTACTTTACTTTGACCCCGACATTTAGTGTGTGTTCTTCGCATGGATATATCTCCGGAGAAAAGTTCGCTTGTCCAAGCTGTGGCAGTGAGTGTGAAGTCTACTCTAGGATCGTAGGATACCTTCGCCCTGTATCACAGTGGAATGCAGGTAAACAGTCGGAATACAAGGTGCGAGAGGCTTATCTACCAGTAGTTCAGGCAGGTGTAGCCTCCAAGAAGTCTCGCGCTGTCTCCGGCCTATGATATTTGGTGGATTCGAAAAGTTTACACTTATAGACTACCCAGGGCATATTGCCTGCATGGTCTACACGATAGGATGTAACTTCCGTTGCCCATACTGTCACAATCCAGAGCTCGTCGATGAGGATGTTACTCAGACATACTCTGAAGAAGAAGTTCTAGAATTCCTAAAGGGTAAAGTTGGGCTCATAGACGGACTTGTCATCACGGGAGGGGAGCCAACTATGCATGATGACTTGCCAGACTTTATCCGGAAAGTGAAGTCTTTGGGATTCATGGTCAAGCTTGATTCTAATGGCACTAATCCAAGCATGCTCAAAGACTTGATAAGTGAGAAGCTTGTGGATTATATCGCGATGGATATCAAGTCTCCGCTTTCGAAATATAGCCAAATAGTTTCGCGTCCGGTGGAAACTCTTGCGATAAAGGAAAGTATATACCTGCTCATGACTACGGGCGTTGAATACGAGTTCAGGACGACTCTCATCAAATCCCTTACTTCACCTGAGGATATAGAGCAGATAGGTCAAGAAATCATGGGCGCAAAAAGATACTTTCTTCAACGATTTATTCCGACCAAAATACTCAATCCACAATTCTTACGGAAGGTGACATATAGCGACCTCGAGCTCTCGAATCTTCAGGATAAATTAAAAGATTATGTACAATACTGTGGCATCAGATAATAAAAAACAAGATATATATCTGGACTACGCAGCACTTGCACCCGTTGACCCTGTGGTGCTCGAGAAGATGCGGCCTTACTTTGGAAGTGAATACGGGAATGCCTCATCACTGCACTCAAGTGGTCGCAGGTCTCGTCAGGTCATAGAACACTATCGCAAGAATATCGCGAATATCCTCTCTGTTGATCCTCGGGAGATTATATTTACAAGCGGTGGTACTGAGAGTGACAACTTGGCGATTCTGGGTATCGCGCGAGCACACAAACAACATGGTAATCACATAATTATGTCTGCCATAGAGCATAAAGCCGTCCTTTCAACTAGAGGAATATTGGAATCTGAAGGCTTTGTCGTGGACATACTGCCTGTCGATAAACACGGCATGATAGATATCAAGCAATGCATAGATCTAGTGAAGAGCGAGACTATCTTAGTTTCAGTTATGTATGTGAACAATGAGATTGGCACCATCGAACCGATCAAAAAAATCTCTCAGTCTATAAAGAATAAATTCTCGATTGGTTATCCACTGATACACACAGATGCTTGTCAGGCACCGAATTTATTGTCGGTATCTGCCCGCGACCTTGGGGTCGATCTCATGAGTCTGAATAGTTCCAAGGTGTATGGTCCGTCGGGTATTGGGCTCCTCTACAAGAGAAGTCTCGTGAAGATTCAACCACTCCAATTAGGTGGGGAGCAGGAGCACAATCTACGAGCGGGTACCGAGAGTGTGGCACTCATCGCAGGATTTGCAGAGGCCTTAAGTTTAGCAAATAGTACGTACCTGCAGGAGTGGAAGCGTTTACAAGTCTTGCAAACCTTCTTCAAGAAAGAATTAAAACGCAGAATACCCAGTATTATTTTTAACGGACATCCTAAAATGAGTGTTCCGAGCATCGTGCATGTATCTATCCCGTATATAGAAGGGGAATCCATGCTTCTGTTGCTCGATAGCTATGGCATCCAAGTCTCTACAGGCTCTGCGTTCTCTGCCTTCGACCTCTTGCCCTCGCACGTACTCTCGGCTATCGGCCAAGAGCCGGAGATTATGCACGGTAGTATCCGCTTCTCACTTGGTCGGCACACGACGAAGGCGGATCTGGAATATGTGCTAGAGATTTTTCCCAAGATTGTCGAGTACTTGAAGAATATATCAGCACTAACAATAAAGAAATGATAAAAGATAAAAATACAACTTGTGATGTGGGGGACTGGCTATATAGTGACACAGTGAAGGACCACTTCTTCCATCCGAGGAACTTACTGCTCGATGAGGCAGACTACGTGGCTGACGGCATTGGCATCGTAGGTTCTCCCGCTTGTGGAGACGTCATGGCTGTCTGGATCAAAGTCGATCCCAAGGAGAAGAATATAACAGAGTGCAAGTGGCGTACATTCGGCTGTGCTTCAGCGATTGCCTCAACCTCGATGATGTCTGTGATCGCTACAGAGGAAGGCGGGATGAATATCTCTCGCGCCAAGAGGCTGACGCCGGAGCTCATCATCGAGCGCCTTGGCGGACTACCTGACCGCAAATACCACTGCTCGGTCCTCGGTCACTTGGCGCTGCGGAGTGCCATCGAAGACTATGAGAATAATATGATAAATAAGTAAATCACAATGCAGGAAGCCAAGAGAAAATTTAAAGTTATAGGTACGAAAGTAGAGTCACCTGGTGTGACTACTTTACGACTTTACTATACATCGGGTGAAGTGCCGCGCTATCGTGCTGGGCAGTTCATCACTGTATATATGTCTGACTCGACGACCTCACAAGGTAAAGCCTATAGCCTCTCTCGTATATTTATAGACAGTTCCTTCGAGATCACAATCCGCGCCATTGGGGAATTCTCGAACTACCTATGCTCTCTTGTCGTCGGTGACCATGTCATAGCATCGGATCCTTATGGATTCTTCTATAGCGAGAGTAGCGATACACCGCTTGTGATGATCGCAGCTGGAGTCGGCGTCACGCCTTATCGAGCCATGATATATGAGAGTATAGAGAAGCGGGAAGTTCGTCCGATGTACCTTATATATAGTAGTAGGACAGAGGAAGATATAATTTTCAAAAAAGAGTTGGATGCTCTTGCAAAAAATAATAAGAACTTGAATGTTCTACACTTCCTAACTCGCCAAGATAAATTGGGGAATGGTATGAACCGTGGCAGAATAGATCCGGATAAGACTCTGAAGAAAATAAAAGAGGTGAACATTGCAGAATTCCTCATCTGTGGCTCGATAGCCTTTGTTCGCGATATGCGCAATGGCTTACGCGCGTCTGGAGTAGGGGATGAATACATATATACAGAAGCGTTCTTCTCGCATTAGTCATGTTTGCTTTTTGGTCCAAAAAGTTGCATACTTTAGAAACTATGAAGATAAAGCAGCCCCTCCCACGTACTGCATACCAAAGGAACGCAGAGATATATAAGATCTTGGCTAATTCCAAGCGCCTAGAGATCTTGAACCTGCTCCGTGAGCAAGAAATGTCCGTCGATGAATTGATCAAGACCTTGGGTATAGCGAAAGCCAATATGTCTCAGCACCTAGCACTCCTTCGCCAGGCCAGACTCGTCACAGTGCGCAATGATGGGCTTAACCGCTTCTGCAATATCATCGACCCTCGCATCGTCGAGCCTTGCCGTATACTTCACAAGCTTTCGATCAAAGCTCACGCCTACTAATATATGAATAAGATCAAGATATTATTTGAGGACAAGAACGTACTTGCTCTCTACAAGCCGGCAAGCATCGCGGTGCATGCGGACCTATATACTAAAAAGACGGAGAAGACTCTCACGGATTTTATATTAGCTCATGACAAGTCGATAGGGAAGGTGGGCGAGCCGATGGAAGTTGAGTTTAAGGGGAAGCAGGTGAAGATTATTCGTCCTGGCATAGTGCATAGACTCGATCGTGAGACCAGCGGCGTGCTCTTGGTTGCCAAGAACAAGAAGACCTTCGACTCACTCAAAGAGCAATTCCAGAATCATACTATCAAGAAAGTTTACCGAGCCTTTGTTTATGGCCCTGTGACTGACCCTCGTGCTTCACTTGCGACCGGTGGCCGCGGTGTGATCAACGCACCTCTTGGACGCAGTCCAGTAGACATACGCATGTGGACAGCTGGCCGTGGTGCACGTCCGCCACTACGTGAGGCCACAACTGAGTACAAAGTCCTCGACCGCTTCAAGTCCGGAAGTGAAGGCTACTCATATATGGAAGTCTATCCTCGCACTGGTCGCACGCACCAGATCCGCGTGCACATGCGATACATCAATCACCCTGTAGTCTCTGACCCTCTTTATCGTGGTGATCACAAGCTCGCACTTGGTATGAAGCGTTTAGCACTTCACGCTCTGTCTATAACCTACAAAGAGGCAAGTGGAGAGACCCGGACCATCGAGGCCCCGCTACCTGATGACTTCAAAGCGGTTCTCAAGAAGTATCTAAAGCGTCATCTTGCTTAAAATACCTATATATGATAAAGTGGGCGCTATGGAATTAACGAAAACAAAGTTTACCCCAGTAGATATGGCTGCCCGCGCAAAGCTTGATTTTAAGGCTGGCGACGCTGTTCGTGTCTGGAGTAAGATCCTAGAAAAGGGTAAAACTCGTCTACAGGCCTTTGAAGGCCTAGTTATATCTCGTAACCATGGCCATGAGTCTGGCGCTACATTTACAGTACGCAAAGTGGCTCTCACTATAGGAGTTGAGCGTATCTTCCCACTATACTCACCAAACATCGACAAGATTGAAATCCTAAGAAA
>JBAXNK010000033.1:0-8231 GCA_037133845.1 bacterium | reverse complement strand
AGACTCGAGGGTGGAATGAAGCCAAGCAGTCTACTTTCTCTCAGCGTTCAAAAGAGAACGCCAATGATTATCGCTACTTCCCAGACCCCGATCTACCGAAGCTCTACTTGAGTAAAGCTTTCGATGTCGATAAGTTAAAAGCAGAACTTCCGGAACTTCCAGAAGCTCGTCGTAACAGATACCGCACAGATTATGGAATCAAAGATGAGGATATTGAAAGTTATATCACAGACATTGAGCTCGGAGCTTGGTTTGAAGGCGTTGCAAGTGCACTTAAAGACAAAGAAAAAATTAAAGTTGCCTCAAACTATATAACTTCAGACTATCTAGGTCTTAAGAAAGCAAATTTGGAAGTCCGACTTCCGAAAGTTGATAATTTTACTGAACTTATCAGTATGGTGGTAGAAGGCCAGGTGTCATCTCGCGGTGCGAAAGATATCCTCGCTATGATTGTACTTGAAGATGCCTCACCTATGAAGATCGCCGATGAGAAGGGCTTGATTCAGAAGAACGACGAAGGCGCAATCAAAGAAATGGCTCAGAAGGCTATCGATGCGAACCCGCAAGTTGTCGCTACGTACAAGTCCGGCAAGGAGAATGCCATCATGTCCCTCGTTGGGCAGATCATGAAGGAGTCCAAAGGCTCTGCGAACCCGGCCCTAGTCCAGAAGATACTCAAAGAATTGTTAAAATAGACTTCATAATGTTATAATTAGCCACATGAATACACAAAAAATTCGTGTCGCTGTAAATGGGTTCGGACGCATCGGTCGTGCATTTTTGAAAATCGCTTGGGAGAGACCCGAGATAGAAGTCGTTGCTGTGAATGACCTGGGCTCAGTTGATAACCTCGCATACTTACTCAAGCATGATACAGTTTATCGTAACTGGGGTCACGATGTAAAAGTTGTCGATGGTAACATAGTCATAGACGGTCAGACTGTGAAGTTCGTCTCGGAAAAAGACACTACCAAGCTTCCTTGGAAAGATTTGAATATCGATGTAGTTGTCGAATCTACTGGACTCTTCACCGCTTATGACAAAGCACAGTTCCACATCGCATGCGGTGCGAAGAAGGTAGTCATCTCTGCACCGTCGAAATCTGAATCAACCGATGTGAAAGGCGAGACGATACTCATGGGTGTGAACGAAGACAAGTTCGGCACATGCGACATCACTTCAAATGCTTCTTGTACTACCAATGCTGCTTCACCATTGATCGCTATACTGCACGGCGCACTCGGAATCGAGAAGGCGATACTCAATACTGTCCACGGATACACTGCAAGTCAGTCACTAGTAGATGGACCTAGCAAGAAGGACCCACGTGAAGGTCGCGCAGCAGCTCAGAACATCGTTCCTAGCTCTACAGGGGCTGCTATAGCAGTGACTCAAGCCTTCCCAGAACTCGTAGGTCTATTCGATGGTATATCTATCCGTGTGCCAGTGCCAGCCGGATCTATTGTTGATGTGACATTTATATCCAAGAAGGAGACTACTGCAGAAGAAGTGAATTCTATACTCAAGCAAGCAGCAGGTGATGAGCATTGGAGCAAGATATTCGCAGTAACTTCTGAGCCGCTTGTCTCAAGCGATATCCTTGGCGAATCTCATGCATCTATCGCAGACCTCGCGATGACTCGTGTAGTTGGTGGCAACTTAGTGAAGGTGATGGGCTGGTACGACAACGAGATGGGGTACACACATACACTTGTGGACCATGTCATCAAGACAGGTGGTGCGATAAAATAAAGCGATGGAGCTATTAAATATGAATATCTATATCGGTAGTGATCATGCTGGTTACTCCCTGAAGAATAAACTCAAGGCCTATCTCGAAGACTTTGGGTACCTTGTAGAAGATAAAGGGGCATACTCACTAGATGAGAAAGATGACTATCCGGATTTTATTATTCCAGTAGCGGAAGCAGTAGCCCAAGATAAGGAAAGCATGGGAATTATTCTAGGTGGTTCAGGCGAGGGAGAGGAGATGGCTGCGAACAAGGTGCATGGTATCCGTGCATGTGAATACTATGGTGGCAATTTAGAGATAGTGAGGCTTGCTCGTATGCACAATGATGCCAACGTTCTATCGCTTGGAGCGAGATTCGTAAGTGAAGATGAAGCGAAAGAGGCGGTAAGAATATTTATCGAAACTCCGTTCTCAGGGGACGAGCGTCATGTCAGACGCATCGATAAGGTAGAGCAAGAAGAAGAAAATATATGACAGAAATAGTCCCAGCAATACTCGCAACAGATTTCGAAGAACTACGCCAAGGCGTATCCAAGTTCGTTCACGTCGTACCCATCGTGCAGATAGATATCTGTGACGGAGTTTTCGTGCCGTCTAGTTCATGGCCGTATACCGAGATCAAGTCTGGTGGCTCTCGCAACTTGGATTCGATACTCAACGAAGAAGAGGGTCTACCTCACTGGGATAGTATGGCTTTTGAGCTTGATCTGATGGTGCATGATGCACATGAATACTTCGACTTCTTCATGAAGCTCGGGCCCAAGAGGATAGTTTTCCACATAGAAGCCGAAGGAGACAATAGTAAGTTCAAAGAGTTCCTAGAGAGTATAGATCCATATATTCGTGATAGCCTAGAGATAGGAGTCGCGGTAGATACTCATACAGATATACAAAATCTTGAGCCGATTATCCTCCTTGTCGATTTCGTACAGTGCATGGGCATCGCGCGTGATGGATATCAAGGTGAAGATTTTGATGAAAGGTGTTTGAGTCAGATCAAATCATTGCATACAAAGTATCCAGAGCTTATAATAAGTGTAGATGGGGCAGTCGATGATACAACGGCACCACAGCTGGTCGACGCAGGTGCAAGCAGACTCGTCGTCGGATCATTCCTCGCTGATAGTTATGATGCAAAAGACAAGATAAGATATCTACAAAGTTTACATAAATAAAAATGCAAAACCTAAGCGATCAGAAAATACAAGATCTCGCAATTCATGCCAACGATATCCGCGTGAGTATTGTCGAGATGCTGCTCGCTGCCAAGAGTGGCCACACCGCTGGCCCACTTGGTATGGCAGATATTTTCACACTACTTTACTTCCATACCATGAAGCACGACCCCAAGAGACCCGACTGGGCCGACCGCGATAGGCTCGTGCTATCGAATGGCCATATCTGCCCGGTTCTCTATGCCACGATGGCTCACAGGGGCTATATGCCCGTAAAGGAGCTTCTAACACTACGCCAATTCGGCTCACGGCTCCAAGGGCACCCACATCGCGAATTTATGCCTTGGGTTGAGAATTCATCAGGTCCACTTGGATCTGGACTCTCACAAGCTGTAGGCATGGCACTCGCAGATAGGATAGACAATGGTGTGAATAGTGACAAGACCATCTATGCGCTGCTTTCTGATGGAGAGCATGATGAAGGCAACACTTGGGAAGCGGTGCTACTTGCTGGGAAAGAAAAATTGAGGAATTTAATTGCAATTGTTGATCGCAACAATATCCAGATCGATGGCTACACTGAGAGCGTGATGCCCCTTGGCGACCTTGCGCTCAAGTATGAGAACTTCGGTTGGCACACTCAGGAGATAGATGGGCACAACTTCGAAGAGATCAACAATGCTATAAATCAAGCAAAAGCAGTCTTCGACAAACCTTCAGTAATCATCGCTCGCACTATCCCAGGGCGAGGTGTTGCGATGTTCGAGCGTGACTACCGCTGGCATGGCTATGATCCGAATGGCAAGTCAGCAGTTGCAGATTACAATGAAGCTCTAAAGGAGCTCCGCACACTAGGAGGCAAGATTAAAAGTGAGCATGAATAAAATTATGGAATATTTAATAAAAATTATAGAAATACCTTACATTGTTTACTCTGCTATCGGCCCTGCAAGCTTAATAGCTCCAATAATTTTACTTATTTGTGTTGTTCTTGTGAATAAAAATAAAAATGTAGCCCAAAAAACATCAACCCCTAGAATTGCTATTAGCGTCGCTGTCATAGTATTTCTTGCAATTTGTTATGCTATATATCTTTTCACTTGTGGATTCGGACCAGGTGGTTGTGATTTGGTGTCAAAAATGCTTTTTAATGTTTAAATAAATATGCTAAATCCTACACAAAAACTTAATCCGAAAATGTTTAATGCCGATGTCGAGCAGTTGCCGACTCGCAATGGCTTTGGTGAGGGCTTGCTTCAGGCGGGGATTGATGACGAGCGGATAGTTGCACTATGTGCTGACCTTGTCGAGTCTACCAAGATGAATCTTTTTGCCGATAAGTTCCCCAAGCGCTATATCGAGATCGGTGTGGCCGAGCAGAACTTGGCTACAGTTGCGAGCGGTATGGCCGCCATGGGCAAGATCCCGTTCATATCTTCTTATGCGATGTTCTCCCCAGGACGCAATTGGGAGCAGATACGCACCACAATCGCTTATAACGATAGGAAGGTGGTTATCGTAGGGTCACATGCTGGCGTATCTGTAGGCCCCGATGGAGGCACACACCAAGCGATAGAGGACATCGCCCTCATGCGAGTGATTCCCAACATGGTAGTAGTCTCACCTTGCGACTCTATAGAGGCCAAGAAGGCAACGATTGCTCTGGCCGTAAGTAAGGAGCCAGCATATTTACGCCTTGCTCGTGAGAAGACTCCGATTATCACCACACCTGAGACTCCATTTGAATTAGGAAAAGGGAACTTGGTTTTCATCCCAGAGCAAGGACTTGCCGAAGTTGGTATTATCGCTACTGGCCCACTAGTACACAAGGCGATAGTTGTCGCTCGCGAAATGGAAAAAGTTGGAAGGAAAGTAAAAGTATTAAATATCTCAACTATTAAACCCCTCGACGCTGAAGCAGTAACTGCACTTGCAAAAGAGGCTCGGTGTATCATCACAGTTGAAGAGCACCAAGTCATCGGTGGACTCGGCAGTGCTGTAGCAGAATGCTTGGCGCAGAGCTACCCAGTGCCAATAGAATTCATCGGGGTTCAGAATAAATTCGGCCAATCAGGAACTCCCGAGGAGCTTATCGAGCACTACGGTATGGGAGTATCACATATAAAGGAAGCGGTAGAGAAAGTATTGAAAAGGAAAATTAAATAATTCCAACTTGATAACTAAATACCCCCATACAACTTTCATGCTGTGCGAGGGTACTTTTACTGATTGGTTTTTATTATTTCTGCTCCAGGATAAAACCTACCTTTGAGCGATAAAAAGAACTTCTCGTAGCAGTGATAGGAAATCACTGCCAGAATAATTGCCGAGCCAAATGATAAGACTATCAGCTTCGGAGTGGAGTGGGTGCGACTACTCCAGAAGTCGATCATAGCGCCGTGCCATATATACAGGCCGTAAGAGATTCGACCTAGGTACTCAGTCACACGGCTTAGTGTTCCACGATCAGCCTCTTTGCTGATAAAAGCTTGGAGGATCATCGCACAACAAATCGCCGGTAACAAGTAGCCGAGAGTCGCTTCTGCTAGTGTGTTGTTTACATCCACTGGTAAGTATCTCTGGCTCAATATTATCAGTACCAGAGACATCCATATCGACCAGAGTGGCAGACGGAGGATGGAGTTGCTACCTCTCGTTGCTAGTAAGATTCCCATTGCGATGGGATCTAAGCGCGCAAAAGTGTTGCACCAGATCGAGTCAAAAGACTGATGCATCGTGAATAGTATCGCTCGAGCAGCCAGACTAAACACGATCATTCCCAGTGCGAACTTCCACAGATTGGCCACCTTGATCCGTCTTACAATCAGTGGCCAGAGTACATAGAACTGCTCTTCTACCGAGATGCTCCATAGAACTCCTGTAGCCATTCCAGTAGAAGATCCGAAGACCACGAGCCAATTCGCTGACATGCTTGAAAGTGCGAGTATCTCTTTAGCCCCAGGCCTAAAACCGATCAGCTTGGGTCCAAGAGCAACACATACTCCGATGAAGAGAAAATACAGTGGCCATATGCGCAAGGCTCTACGAATGTAAAATTGTTTTACATTCAAGATTCCAAACACATCTGTTTCTTGTAAGATGAGCTTTGTGATGAGGTATGAGCTCAAGACAAAGAACATGTCTACTCCATACATGCCAGCTGTTACGATCCTCGGGAGTAGCGATGTGGACACTGCTTCTGGAAGCCCATACTTGATGTATGAAGCTGGGGTTAATGCGAATGTGTGGCAGATGAAAACTGCCACATACGAAAAGAATCTGAGAGAATCTAACTGGCCTAGGTGCCAGCGTTGGGTACCCTGGGTCACAGTGGATCTCCTTTGAATTTTATGGGACTAGTTCAATTAGTTGTTAACATATAAAGTCATATATGTCAAAGATATACAGATAAATCCGGCCGCAACGAGGCGACCGGATTGGGTTGTTTGCCCTATTATGGGACTTATTGTGGGCCGGGTGGGTTAGTGCCGGCGACGAGTCCGGCGGGCGACTCTTTTTGTCTGTTTCTTTGCGACTCTATGCAATAGCCGCTGTTGTTTCTGCGTGTCTGTCTTCAACTTAACTTCTCCTTCAGTGGATTGGTTTTGTTTATTACTAAACTCCCAAAAAGCTTATTCACTTCTATTAAATCACTTTAAAAAATAAATGCAAGGGAGTTGTGCACTTCTATATTTTCTTTACTTTGAAGTCAGCTGGCGCCTTTGATAGGAAGTCTTGCAGTTCTGGCATTGTCAGCAGTCCTCGCTGAGCACCGATTTGCTGTACCACAGACATAGAGTTGATAGGTGCCCAGAGGAGTACTTCATCAAGCTTCTTACCCATAGATAGTCCTGCGACTATGGTCGAGAAGAATGCATCACCAGCACCAGTACGCTCGAAGGGTTCATGAGGATATACAGGTATGAAGTAGAAGTCTGCACCGTCATATGCGTATGCGCCCTCGATACTGTCCGTCATGATGATTGTCTTGGTACCTAGAGTATCGCGCAGACTTTTCAGTAGTGTCTTGATATCGCGACTTGCCTCAGAGAGGATTCTTTGAGCTTCTTCTACGTTGCAGCACATGATGTCTGCACGTGAGTAGATGTGCTTGAGATTTTTATATCCCTGTTTGATGTCAAATATTCCCGGTTGGAAAGCGAGCTTAACTCTAGGATTCTCTTTGAGGTATTGCTCTATCTGTGCGTACATATTGAGAGAGTTCGCACCGAGTGATGATAGATATATCCACTTGGGCGCCATATCACCAGTAGGTAGGCCTTGTGTGCTGTAGTTGAAGGCTTCGTGTTTGATCAGTATCGTGCGGTCGACATCGTACCAGATTACATAGTGATAGTTCGTCTTCATGTCAGCCTCTGTGTGCACATAGTCGGTGATCACTCCATTCTTCACGAGCTGATCGATACAATCGCGACCGTTCTGGTCACCTCCGACATACGTCAGTAGTCCAGAGTTGAGCCCAAGTCGAGCGACAGATACTGCAGCATTCGGAGCATTGCCTACAGCAAGGCATACATCCACAGACTCATAAGGAACTTTGTCTCCAAAGCGCACACAGAGCTTACAGTTCTGTTTATCTATATCGCAAGTCTCTTCTGCATCCTTCAGTCTGATAAAAGCATCTATCACGATATCGCCGATAGAAAGCACATCTAATTTTTTCATCCGGTTAGTGATAAATGGCATTATGTGTTGGCCATTATCAATTTTAATTTAATAATAATACTTATGTTTTTTATAAAAATAAATCTTATTTCATACTACACATTACAACTATGCCATTTTATACTACCGGATTCATTTTCAAAGTATATCATGATATACTTCCAGTATGAAGTTTACAAAAACACTGCGAGATTGTATTAGAGAGGCGGAAGGTGCGGGAGTGGCAATAGGGCATTTTAATATTTCTAATTTAGAGGGCCTTCACGCAGTTTACAACGCGGCGAAAGCACTTGATGTGCCAGTCATCATCGGAGTGTCGGAAGGTGAGGAGGACTTTATCGGCCGTGGGGAAGCTATGGCTCTGGTGAGCGAGATTCGTGACCGCGATCAGTATCCGATATACCTGAATGCTGATCATCACTACAGCTTCGACAAGGTAAAGGATTCGATTGACTCAGGCTTCGATGCTGTGATATTTGACGGCGCAGCACTTAGTCATGATGAGAATGTACGCATCACGAAGCAGTGTGTAGACTATGCACGACAGGTGAGTAGTGAGACTGGTCGCGACATACTCGTCGAAGCAGAGATCGGATACATCGGCTCGGGCTCAAATA
>JBAXNK010000032.1:0-8246 GCA_037133845.1 bacterium | reverse complement strand
AGGCGATGACAGACTAGGATTCTACCGTACACTCATACGCGAAGCCTTTGCCAATAAAGAGTCTATCTTCAATATTGTTCCCACTAAGTACGATAACGATTTCTACCGGGAGCAACTTGCTCGCGGTAATGAAGAGGACGTCTTTCCTTTCCATACTGATATGTCAAAGAAAGCACTAATACATGATTACAACCAAGCCATAACACTCGATCACCCCATACTCATCATAGGAACTGGAGTATTCATATCGATACCGAGGTCTGATATAGCTACAATCATCATTGAACGCGAAAGCTCCGATACATACAAACAGCAGATGAGGCCGTACATAGATGTCAGAACATTTGCCGAAGTATTCTCCTCTCTCAAGAAAACCAAGCTCATCTATAGCGACACACTACTGCGCCCAGAGACTCTCTATCGTCATGAGATTGGCGAGCTCGGTGAAGTGCACTCCCCTATATTCCGACTGTCTGAAGTCGAGCGCAAGATAGTAGTCGACATGAAAGAAGAGTTCGAGAAAAAGAAAAAGGAGAATAAAAAAGATAAATCCTTCACCGTACTCTCCGACACTACGCGTGCCATGATCACATATGCAGTCGAACGTGGAGAGTCAGTCTTCCTGTACTCACTCCGGAAGGGGCTTGCCCCGGTTACAGCATGCAATGACTGCGGGCATACATTGCTATGTCCAGACTGCGATACTCCAGTAGTCATCTATACTACCAGACGTAAAGTGAACGATACGAAGGATCCACCCAGGATCTTCATGTGCAACAAGTGTGGCCGCAAAGATGCCACAGAGGTCAGATGCCCCAAGTGTGCAAGCTGGAATCTAACCCCTCTTGGCATAGGGACAGATCGTGTATATGACGAGGTGCGAGAACTTTTCCCAAAAGTAAATATAATACAAGTAGATAAAGAGTCCACACAGAACGACAAGGAAGCAACTGATGAGATATCGAAGTTTTCTCACGATGGTGGAATCTTGATCGGCACAGAGATGGTCTTCTCTTATCTACATAGTCAGGTAGATCATAGTGCGATAGTGTCGCTCGATGGTCTACTCTCAATCCCAAGCTTCAACATCACACAGAAAGTGCTCCATATCATAGAGAAGATGCATTCGATGACCAAGCGCAACCTCATCATCCAGACACGCATACCCGAGAACCAAGTTCTAGGTCAAATACTCTCTGGCAATGTCCTCCCACTTTATCGCGAAGACCTGAAGGAAAGGAAAGAATACGGATACCCTCCATTCAAACGCCTTATCAAGATCAGCTTCTCTGGAAACAAGGCAGATACGGAATCTTCAAGACTATACCTAAATGATACCCTTGCGAAATACGAGCCACAGATATTCTCAGCATTTGTAAGTAAGGTCAAGAATCAATACATAACCAATACTATAATAAAGGTAGACCCAGAGCTATGGCAGAAGCCAATCTCGGATAAAAGCACTATCGAGGAGGACCTCCTGCGGAAGCTCTATCTCCTACCCCCGTCTTTCTCTATAAATGTTGACCCCGAGGACTTATTGTGATAATATGACCCGCATATGATTACCGTAGCTGAAGTAAAGAAAAACGCAAACGAAAACAATATGAATCTTCTTCGCCGTTTCGGCCGCAAGGTTATCGAAGCTGGCATCATAAGGAAGGTCAAGAGTAAGCGCTACAATGAGCGCGCTCAGTCCAAGGTCAAGACCAAGATTGCCACACTCAAGCGCATAGAGCGCCGCAAGGTACAGGCCAAGCTCGAGAAAATGGGCAAGGCTCCTAAAGAGAAAGGCAGATTCCATCGCTAATCTATGAAGAATAATTCATTCTCACTAATAAACAAGACAAAAGGTAAGCTTCCACGCTTACCTTTTGCGTCGATAAAAGACGCCATACTTGGAGTTGATTACGATATCTCTGTCAGTTTTGTCTCAAGCCAAGAACAAAAGAAGCTTAACATGACATACAGAGGCAAGGACAGTACTACCAACATCTTGTCATTCCCACTATCTAAAAGTTCAGGGGAAATCACCTTCGACCTAGTGAAGGTTAAGGCTGATGCTCCAGACTTTGACATGACCTACTCCAAATTCCTCAAATACTTATTTATCCACGGGTGTTTACATTTGAAAGGATACGAACATAGTGCTACAATGGAGAAAGAAGAAAGGAAATTCTTAAAGAAATTTTCGTAAGAGTTCCTCTTCTCTTACTTAATGGCTAAATACAAACAAACCTGTGGCATAGATATCGGCACACACACGACACGCGTCGTGGTCATAGGTTATGATAAAGACACGCACGCTCCCTCACTCTTAGCTACAGGGCAAGCTCAAACAGAAGGCATGCGACTCGGATATATCAACGATATCGAACTAGTAGCAGAAAGTATCAGGAAGGCAGTAAGCCAAGCAGAGCAGACGCTCGGCAACAAGATCAAGAGCGCTTCAGTATCTATCGGAGGTATTAGCCTTGGATCGACCATATCTATCGGTGAGACCATCATCTCTCGTGCTGATCAGGAGGTGACCCAGCTTGATATACAGAAAGCCCTCGCGGAGAGTGAGGAGAATTTAGAAATAATAAATAAGAAGATAATTCACGTCATACCTGTGAGCTACAAACTCGACGGTAAAGATATACACGGACGACCAGAAGGTATGCATGGGATAAAACTCGAGGTGAAGACTTTGTTCGTCACATGCCTGAAGCAAAACATCGAAGACCTCGCCACAGCACTCGCACTTGCCAACATCACAGCAGAAGATATCATAGCCTCCCCTATCGCAAGCTCTATGATACTGCTCTCGAACAAGCAAAAGGCTGCAGGGTCAGCCCTGATCGATATCGGAGCAGAGACCGTATCCATAGCGGTATTCGAGAACAACCTACTCATATCATTGCAAGTATTCTCTATCGGTGGCATGGAGATCACCAAAGATGTAGCCCTGGGCTTGCGCATATCACTTGAGGAAGCAGAGAGCATCAAGCTCGGTTCTGTGACAGGAAGCAACTATCCTAAAAAGAAAGTAGATGAGATTATCGAAGCTCGTCTGTCTGATATATTTGAACTCGTTTACAATCACCTCAAGCGCATCCGCCGCAATGAGCTACTCCCTGCCGGAGTGGTTATATCCGGAGGTGGTTCACACATCAGTCGTATAGAAGAACTTGCTCGTGCGCAACTCAAACTCCCCGCTCGAGTCGGCCCATCTGATCCATCAGTTAATGCACGATTTAAAATTCGAGACTCTTCATGGTACGCAGCTTATGGACTAGCACTTTCAAGCGCAAACGATTCTTCTGGTAGCTCAGTTCATGGGTCAGTCGGAGACAATATTAAGCAGGTTCGCGGATTCTTCAAGTCTATTCTCTCTCAGCTTTTGCCATAAACAAGGCTTTTGTCAAACTTTTAGCCCTTGTGGTCTTTTTGCAAATATCTGCTATGATATACGTGTTTCCCGTTATTATTAATACCTATATTACATATGCCTAAAATAAATGCGGACGTAGAATCATTTGCTCGAATCAAGGTTATCGGTATCGGCGGATCTGGTAAGAATGCCATAAACCACATGATTAATTCCAAAGTACGCGGTGTTGAGTTCATAGTCATGAACACCGATACTCAGGACCTACACAATTCCCTAGCTGAGAAGAAAATTCACCTTGGTAAGAACTTGACGAAGGGGCTCGGAGCCGGCATGAACCCAGAGATCGGCAAGCGCGCCGCAGAAGAAACTAAATCTGAAATCCAAGATGTCATCAAGGGTGCAGATATGATATTCATCGCTTGCGGTATGGGTGGAGGTACTGGTACAGGTGCTGCCCCTATCGTTGCTGCTGCAGCCAAGGAGCAAGGCATACTCACAGTAGCCGTAGTAACCAAGCCATTCTCTTTCGAAGGTAACCAGCGCATGAAGCTCGCAGAAGAGGGACTCGCACTACTTGAACACGAAGTCGATGCGATACTTGTAATACCAAACGACAGACTCCTAGTCATCTCTGGCAAGGAAGTCGGCTTCCGCCAAGCCTTCGCTATGTGCGACGAAGTGCTCAAGCAGGCGGTAGAGGGCATATCTGAGCTCATCACTACTCCAGGTATGATCAACGTAGACTTCGCAGATATCAAAGCTGTCATGTCAGATGCAGGCTCAGCACTCATGGGTGTCGGCATTGCCGCTGGTGATGGCCGTGCAGAGAAGGCAGCCCTCGGTGCTATCAACTCTCCACTTCTTGACCTATCTATCTCTGGTGCACGTGGAGTACTATTCGCTATATCCGGAGGTGATGACCTCACTATCCACGAGATCCAAGAGGCAGCTCGTATAATCACTGAATCTATCGACAAGGATGCGAAAGTCATCTTCGGTACTATTCGTGATGACAAGCTCAAGAAGGGTGAGATCAAGGTCACAGTTATCGCCACTGGCTTCCCTACTGATATGCCCAAGCGATCACTCTTCCAGATCGGATTCACAAGCAAGGCTGAACCAACAGTGGCCAACTCTTCTAAAGAAGAAATCGTTCAAGCAGTAAGCAAGGAGATCAGTAAAGACACATCATCTGAGTACATAAAGAAGGCTGACACAACTACTAAAGACAAAGTAGACAGCGACCTATTCATCGACGACACAGATGACTGGAGTACTGTCCCAGCATTCCTAAGAAGGAAGAAGTAACACCACTTCACCCTCAACACCTCCTTGTTACCAAGGAGGTGTTTTGCTTTAAAAAATATTAAATAGTCCTTGAAAAAAGGCTTACGGAGGCCGACGGGCCGAGTACGAGCACATTTTTCAGTAGAAAAATAGTGTGTCCTTTTTAAGAGGAACTATTTAATATTTTTAGTAGACTTATGATATACTCAATACCATGTACGATTTAATAATACTTGGCGGCGGACCAGCAGGAGTCGCAGCGGCTGTATATGCAGCTCGTAAACAACTTAAAACTTTAATCATAACCAGCGAATTCGGTGGGCAGTCTGTCGTATCTACTCTAATATACAACTGGATAGGAACGCCAGAGATATCTGGCGCTGACCTTGCTGTAAATCTAAGGAAGCACGCAGAATACTACAAGGGTCCATATCTTGATATCGTCGAGGGCGACAAGGCTTGCGGAGTTGCAAAAGAGGATGGAGTGATCACGGTTAAAACTACAGGGGGTAAAGTCTATACATCTCGTGCCCTTATCGTAGCTACTGGTTCAGGACGTCGTAAAATGGAAGCTATAAATGCAGACAAGTTCGAAAACAAAGGCATCACCTACTGTGCATCTTGTGATGGACCACTCTTTGCCGATGCTGATGTGATAGTGGTTGGTGGAGGTAACGCAGGCTTTGAGTCAGCGCTCCAGCTACTGGCCTACTGCAAAAGTGTGACTCTCATACACAGGAGCAACGAATTCAAGGCTGACGAGATCACAGTCAAGAAGACTATGGCCAACCCTAAGTTCAAAGCCATTCTCAATGCTGATATAAAAAGAGTTGATGGTGATGTATTCGTAGAATCTCTCACTTATGTAGACAAGAATACTAACGAAGAACACACTATCCCAACAGGAGGAATCTTTGTAGAGATAGGTCAGACACCAAACACTGAGTACATGAAGGGAGTTGTCGATATAGACCAGTTCTCCAAGATAGTAGTAGACCCTATGACTCAGATGACGAAGGTGGAAGGCATCTGGGCCGCAGGCGACGCCACCAATGGCCGCTACCATCAGAACAACATCGCAGCTGGCGATGCAGTGAAAGCCATCGAGGACGCCTACATCTGGATACATAAAAATAAGTAAATATACCTATAAATAAAAATCATCCCGAGGACCGTCCTCGGGATGATTTTTATTTTAGATTCTCGATTAGTTCTAGCTGCTCTTTTGTATTGACTCCCAGAGCCTCACGAGGCTCTATGCTTATAGTAGATATCTTCTTACCCTCATTGAAAGCCATAGAGATCAGGTCTACTAGATAGTATTCTTTCTGTATATTGTCATTCTTGAGCATATGTAGGTGTTCCCATAACCACGAAGCTTCAAAGCACATATAGCCTGGGTTGATTTCTTTTATCTTCTGCTCTTCTTCACTTGCATCCTTGGCCTCTACGATCTTTGATAGATTACCCTCTTTGTCACGCACGAGTCGCCCAAAAGATAGAAAGCTTGATCTCCATTCATTAAAATCTGGCACAGTAGATATAGCCATAGTGATCGTCGCATCGGTATCCCCATGAACTGATGCGAGTTTAGCTATAGTCTCACTACTGACTAATGGATGATCAGCATACAGAACGAGGATGTTCTCTGCTTCTTTTGATTTACCTTCACAGACCATGACAGCGTGACCAGTACCTAGCTGTTCATCCTGATCGACATAGCGATAGTTCTGCCCTAGTGCATTTATCACTTGATCTTTCTTTTGACCAACTACTATTATAGGATCTGCGCAGACACCGGAGCGCTCGACAGAATCAAGCACATGAGAGATGAAAGATCTTCCAGAAAAAGAAGTCAGGGCCTTAGGTAGCTCTGACTGCATTCTCTTACCATGCCCCGCGGCAAGTATGACAACTTGGGTATTCATAACTATCGTATCCTACTATATTTTTGTGTTTTTTACAAAAAATGATATACTCATTTTACTGTTATTTTTGGCCCCATCGTCTAACGGTTAGGACATCGCCTTTTCAAGGCGGTAATCAGAGTTCGATTCTCTGTGGGGTCACCGGCCCTTTTGGAAGCGTGGCTGAGTGGTTGAAGGCACCGCTCTCGAAAAGCGGCATACGGGAAACTGTATCGTGAGTTCAAATCTCACCGCTTCCGCATTTGATTTGCGCGGTTAGCTCAGTTGGTAGAGCGACCCCTTGACGTGGGGTAGGTCAGAGGTTCGACTCCTCTATCGCGCACCAGAATAGAACTTAGCGGTTTCTTCGAAACCAAGGAATGGGCGTGCCGAAGGCACGCCCATTCTGTTTGCCCTGATTTTGCGGGGGAATTCAGAAATGCGGGCGCGCTTGCGCGCACTAATTTTTCGCCAAGAGAGAGGTTCGAGCCAAAGATTTCTTTGGCTTTGACCTTTTTCTTAAAAAGGTCAGTATCCCGTGCGATTCCGTCTAGTGTTTGCGCGTCTTTTATCCATTCTTTCATCGGTTCGAGCCAATCATTCTGCTTTTGTAGAACTGAAGATATTTTGCCCTCGAGCGACTTCTTTTCAGATAACAATTTTCCTTTTTGCATACGATATATTTCTTGTTCAATAATTTGGTCGAGATAGCCATTAAGAAGTCGCTCTAACTTGATATTGATTTTCAAAATATCATTTTTCACTTCTTCAACAAAAACAGAATTAGACTGGGCGGAATTGTTGAAATCCTTTTCTGCCATTTTCAATAATTCTTCCGCCCAGTCTTTTGGCAAAGAAACTTTTTGAATTTCGGATGATATCTGCTGATCCAAAATCTCACTTCGGATATATCCTTGTGTACATTTTATGGTTTTAGATTTTTTAGAACAACGATAGTAAATATGACCTTTTTGGATTTCAGCAGTTATCATCATTCCACATTCGGTGCAGTGAAGTAAGCTGCAATATGGCTGTGGCTCATTCTTTGGTTTTCTATCAGGTCGTCCTCGAAGTTTCAACATTGACTGCACCGAATCAAAAAGTTTCTTTGCTATGATTGGCTCGTGTTTACCTTCGTGAATTTCGCCACCATATTTGAATAGTCCGATGTAAAAAGGGTTAGAAAGAATAAAAGACGCTTTTGTTTTGGAGATTCTCTTTCCGGTTCGAGTTGTAACGCCGGATTTCGCCAAAAAATTTACAATATCTTCCAGTCGTTGATTACCTTTCGTGTATCGCTCAAAAGCCAAGAGCACTATTTTAGATTTTTTCTTGTCCACGGTTATGGTTTTAGTACGACTGTCATTCATATACCCGAGTGGCGCTTGGCTTGGGAATATTCCCATGCGTACTTTTTGGCGAAGTCCGCGTTTCGTATTTTCGGAAAGAGAATCTACATAGTATTTGCTTTGGACAAAAGCCATTGAGAGTGAAAATTTTCCTTGCGAAGTATTTTCAAACCAAAATGTAGGAAATTTCAACATCGCAAGATGTCCGATGTCGATAAAATACACTATCTGTCCGCCGTCCACAGAATTGCGCGCCAGTCTGTCGGGATGCCATGACAGGTACCCCAAATCCTGGACACATTTTCCTCTCTAATTAACAACTAATTA
>JBAXNK010000031.1:0-8442 GCA_037133845.1 bacterium | reverse complement strand
GCAAGATCTATCGTACTGCTGCCGCGCTTCTTGTTACAGATACTCCATACTTAGTGACTACTCTTAGTGACAATGCTACTACTTCTTATGTTGATGGAGCTACTGATGCGTCTCTGGGTGTTGCTTTCGGACAACTTACTCCATCTGGACCTGTTCTTTCTCGTGGTGAGACAACTCGTGTAGAATCAGTGAACAATCAGCTCACTCTTCCATGGGGTCGGCTGGCTCAGTCCCAGATGATTGGTACGACTGGATTCTATCAAGGATTGTTTAACGGTACACATCCGAACTTAAACAGTGCAGCCGGTATTGGTACATTTGTTATTGCTCGTGATGATAAAACATTCTTAGTAGTAGAAGGTGGTAATGGTTCTGCTACAGCTGATTTATATGATCCAGCAACACAGAGCTTTACTGCTCAATCTGGTACAGGAAATGTTCCGACTGCCGCGGCAGGTGCAGGAAGTTTTGCCATAAAAAGACCTGATGGAAAATTCTTGGTAGTTCTTGGTGCAGCTTCTGGAGTGACCAATATTTATGATCAGTATGCTCCTGCTGGTTCACGCTTCACGCTCGGACCTACTATTGCCGGTACTGCTCCAAACCAGGGCGCCTTTGCAATACAAAATATGGACGGTACATATACGATTCTTCCTGGTAACGCTGCGACTACTACATCTATTTATGACCCAGTACGCAACACCATGACTGCAGGACCTCTTCAGATAACAGGTACCAATATGTATGCCCTAGCTCTTCCTTATGCTGGTGCCAATACTGGTATATATAAAGTTGCGATTGGAGTGGCTACACCAGCTTCAGCAGTAGTAACCACAACAATGAACTACAATTCCATTAATAAAATATTTACAGCCGGCGCAAACCTTGCAGTTGGTATCGGTGCTGGAGCATTTGCTTTCCAGAGACAAGATGGTATATGGGTCATAATAAGAGGTGATTCCACTGGTGCATTAAACACAGCTACTGGACTCTTTAGCCCAGCTACTGGAATAGAAGCAGCTGGGCTTGCTCTTACTACTGGAGTCTCTGTTGGAGCAAGTATTATTCCTAGAGCTGACGGTACATTCTTACTTATTAACGGTGGTATATTACCTACGGTCGGTGTTGCATCTGTTGCTACACAAGTCTACATACCTTGGGGAGGTGTTCAAAACGCAACTCTTGGGGTTCCTCAAGGAACTTGGGCTGGAGCTGGTCCAAACATAACTCTCCAGGGCAACATTGCTCCGGGAGCTGCGGCACCAACTGTATTACCAGCTTCTGGAGGAAGTAACCTTTGTGATTCAGGTACCCACCTTTGGAGATATACTTATGTTATAAATGGAGTAGAATCGGCAATGAGTATTAATGGAACTGTACAAACTTGCACTGTTACAACTCTTGGACAAGAAACCTTGACTGGTATTACTACCGGTCCTACTGGTACAACTGCGCGTAAGTTGTATAGAACAAAAGCTGGCCAAACCACTCCCTATTTCTTAGTTCCAACTGGTGCAAGTCTTTCTGACAACTCAACAACAACATTCGCTGACTCTGGCGCTGACTCAGGTCTTGGTGCTCAATACTGGAGTGGTGCTACAGGACTCGGCACTGTTTCTTTCCAGAGACCAGATGGTAAAATTGTTATAATTTATGGTGGAGTTGGAACTACTGTTGCTCAAGCTGGAACTTCCACAACGGTAGGTTTGTATGATGCGGGCTGGTATGCTGACGGACAATATTTATCAGAAGAAATGAATGTTCCTGCGCTTGCAGCAAACTCAACTCTTGATTGGCAACAAACTCCTGATCAATATGTGCGTATGGCTGCTCGTACTGCTGCTAGCCAAGGTGCGCTTGGTATAGTAGCTTATACACCAATAGCAACTCCAGGTGGATCTATTGGAAATGTTGCTAATGATACATGGGCTCAAGTACAAGTAAACTTCCGTCGTGATTTCCCAACATATCCTGGCGTAAATAATGGTGTATATAATTCTTCGAACCTTGCGTATGCTTACCGTTCTATATCACTGCCGACGGTAAACTCATATCAGATAACTAACGGCATGGATCTGATCAATTTACAGACCAATGGTTTATCTGTATTGCGTGTTACTTCAGATGGAAACATCATGTCTTCTACGAACGGGGCTTTCTTCTCGGGCGGCGCTGACTTGGCAGAAAATTATACTTCAACACAAACCCTAACTCGAGGTGAGGTAGTGATTATTGATCCAGCCAATTCTCAGGGAGTACTACGTTCAACTGGTCAATATCAGAATACAGTTGTCGGTGTAGTATCTAGCGCTCCTGGATTTGTAGCAGGATCAAAAACTGTAGACTCAGTACCGATTGCCCTTGTCGGTCGCGTACCAGTAAGATTTAGTACAGAGAATGGTCCGATCAAAGCAGGTGACTATCTAACTTCAGCAAGTATTCCAGGATACGCAATGCGAGCTACACAAGCTGGGCGTGTTATTGGTACAGCTCTAGAAAATATGGATAGTAATAATCTCGGAGACTGTCCTTCATTTAATATGGGCCAATTAAGAACTACGAAATGTGGCATTATAACGGTCTTCGTAAATTTGGCGAATTATAGTGGAGCCTCTATAGAGATGCTTATGCAGGAAGACCTCGACGCTATACAAGGTGCATCTTTGGGTGGACTTTCTGCAGGGCTAGAGGGTGATATGTCTAATCTTGGTACACTCAGCCTTAGCTCCAATGTGTCTGGTGGGCTAACCTCTTCCGTTCCAAAGTCGGTTCAACTAAGTATTCTAGATTTCTTGATAAAGATTAAAAATTCAAAATCTGGAAATCAAAATATATCAGAGATATTTACTGATAGGGTAGCCGCTGCGATGGAGATAATCACTCCACAGGTATTTACTGATGGCCTTACTGTGAATACAATAAGCTCCGGTAAAGATGCAGTTACATTCATGACTGATACCATTTTCTTTGGTCGCCCATACTTCACGACTGATACTGCAGGCTTTGCTAAGGTAAGTAAGGGTGATAAAAAAGTAGACGTAGTTTTCGATAAAGAATACTTAGAACAGCCGATAGTAAATGCGACGATTACTGTAGATAAGGGCGCAGAAGAGCAGTCAATCCAAGATCTATTCAATGATAATGTACAATTCTTGGTGGTAAATAAATCAGAGAAAGGATTCACTATTATTCTAAAAGATAATGCCAAGCGAGATATAAACTTTAGCTGGACTTCATTTGCGGTAAAGAGCGCAAAGACATTCAGTAGTAAATTGGATACTCCATCAGATATTGCCCCAGATCAAACAGTAGAATCAAATCCAACTCTACCTGCCCCACAAGATCAAACCTCTGATACTCCAACAACAAAACCGGTACCAGACGTGATAGTTCCACTACCAAGTCAAGACATAATTGTAGGTACTTCTGAAGCACCCACTACTTAGGACGTGTCAATTTGCGGAGAGTTCTTTAATTTGCTAAAATTATGCTTATATGATTAATCTTTACAATCTATATATGGAAAACGAGGTACTAAAACAGAAAGTTTTTAAAATAGTTATACCTGTAATAGCAGTATTAGCCTTGGCTTTCTCTGCTTATCTATATAACCAAGTGCGACTATTAAAACAGGACCCGAAAGTCTCGGCACAGAAGGAAGTATCTGAATTAGTGGAAAAGATTGGTAGGATAATGGTCCTTCCTAAAGGCGAAACTCCCACTGTCGCGACCGTTTCTGATCCTGAAGTTCTAAAAGACCAGCCATTCTTCGCCTCAGCTGTAAAAGGTGACAAAGTGTTGATATACGCTCAGGCTAAAAAGGCTATTCTATATAGCGTGGATTTAGATAAGATAGTTGAAGTCGCCCCTCTTAATATAGGCAATCAGGGCGCTAGTTCTCAATCTGTATCTTCTCCAAACATAAATCCTGATATAAAAAATACCATACAAAAGAAGCCATAATGACAAGAATTATTAAAAAATATAAGGTCATTGTTTCAGTTATTGTCCTGATATTTATTTTGATTTTTGTAATTTATTTTCAAAAAAATACCTCATCCCAAGATTTCAAGCAAGATGACTCATCTGGGGTTGAGCTCTCTAGTCTCGTGGGGGAGGTAGGCAAGCTCGTATACTTACCCGCAAGTGAGACTCCCAAGATGGTCACAGTGTCTGACCCTAAGGCGCTTTCTGGGCAGTCATTCTTCGATGGGGCACAAAGTGGGGACAAGATTCTATTCTACGATAAATCCAAACGCGCGATATTATATGACCCAGTAGGTAAGAAGATACGCAACATGGGCAAGTTCGATATCAGTGCAGGATCTCTATAATTCTTTCATGGTATGGAAAAATCAAATCACTACTTTAAAACTATCTTGAGTCTTTTATTTTTCGGTTTATTCTTCGGATCTGTTTCTGCTTCTGATATTAGTAGTACACACTTCATCATCAGCGATCCTGTTATAGGTACAAGCGGGGGATATCAATCTTCTGGTAGCTTCAAGATGTTCGGTACCGGGAACAGCCTCTTCTCTGCTCTGGGGTCCTCTGTGAGCTTCATTAGTGATTATGGATTCCTATACTTTCCATTTATAAATAGTGGAGTATTGGGTGGGTCAGTGAATAGTTCAGATGTGAACCTGTCTTGGACAGCATCGACTGCTGGGCTCGGATTCAATGTCTCTGGGTACAAAATCGGGCGCTCACTCACTTCAGGGTCAGGCTATACTTTTAACTCCGTAGGCAATACTCTCAATGTCATATATGCCAGCCAGCCTGCAGGTACGTACTACTTTATAGTACAGACTTTAGATGGTCTGGGTTCTGTAGCTGCAACTTCCAATGAGGTGGTCCTGACAGTCTCTTCTACTGTTGTTCCTCCAACTCAGACTGGAGGTGCAGGAGGAGCAGGGGTGCCTATAAGCACGGGGGCTATATTCTCAGGGCGTGCATATCCAGGAAGTAAAGTATTCTTGTCCAAGGATGGTCAGCTTGCCGCTTCAACGGTCGCAGGGGGAGATGCCAACTTCACTATCAGTCTTACAGGGCTGTCTTCTGGGGACTATCTATTTCTAGTATATGCTGAGGACCAAGCTGGGCGTAGATCAACGACATTTACCTTCCCTGTCACTCTTACTTCTGGTGCTACTTCTAATATCGGAGGCATATTTATCGCTCCAACCATTGCGACAGATAAAGATGAAGTGAAGCAGGGCGATAATCTGACGATTATCGGGCAAGCAGTACCGAATGGCCAGGTGTCTATCTCGGTCCACTCATCTCCAGAGTTGTTCGTGAAGACGACTTCAGACAAGTATGGAGGCTATGTTTACAATTTCGACACAAGCGTACTTGATATGGGCGATCACTTGACCAAGTCGAAAGCTTCTTTGTCCGATGCGCCTATCATCAGTGCGTATGGTCGTGCTATCGGATTCAAAGTCGGAGACAAGAATGTGTATTCACAGAATCCTGTATCAACCCCAGAGACTCCTGTGGTAGTAAATCCTACTTGCGGAGTAAAAGCTGACCTGAACAATGATTGTCGAGTGAACCTTTTTGACTATTCGATACTTGCTTATTGGTATCAGAAGCCACAAGTGTCTAGTAAAGTTGACCTAAATCACGATGGTAAAGTCGACCTGATTGATTTTAGTATTATGGCTTATTATTGGACAATATAATTTATGAAAATAAAAACATTACTTTCAAGTGTGCTGATACTGATCATAATAGTTCTACCGAGGATGACACTCGCTTCAAGTTTATCTTTCTCGCCAACAAGCCAGAAGGTGGCCAAAGGTGAACTGCTCAAAGTCGGAGTATACATATCTACAGAGGGCGAAGATATCAACGCGGTGACTGGGCATTTGAATTTCCCAAGTGAGATGGTCTCTGTAGATAGTATAAATTACGGAAACTCAATTTTGAGCTTCTGGCCAGAAGCTCCCCATAAGACCTCTGGTGGAGTTATCAGTTTCTCTGGGGTTACTCCTGGTGGATATGCAGCTACTTCCAAGGGTCTACTTTTCTCTGTGGTATTTAAATCACTCAAAGAAGGATCCGTAGATCTTTCTTTGAGTGATTACATGGCTCTGAAGAATGATGGAGAGGGGTCCAAGGTAAGTCTTTCCTCTGGCACGAGTTCTATAGTTGTAACCCCTGTATCCTCAAGTATTACAACTTCCGCGGGTACTGATGCTTCTAAGAATCTTTCTCAGGAAGCCATCGTTGCAAAAGACGGAGAAGCTCCAGAAACATTCATACCACTGGTTGGTGACCATCAAGATATATTTGATAGTAAGTATTTTATAGTATTCTCGACAACCGACAAGATCTCTGGTATTGACCACTACGAGATACAAGAGTCGGTGTGGAACTATGCCGCTCCTAGCTCTTGGGTAAAAGCCGAGAGTCCGTACCTTCTTCGTGATCAGAAATTACACAGTTACGTCTTCGTGAAAGCTTTTGATCGAGCAGGGAATACTAGGATGGAAACTTTATACCCACTTTATCCACAAAAATTCTATCAATCTATCGCGTTTTGGGTTATAATTATATTAGTGACTTTCTTCGTAGTATTTTTCTTCAAGAAGAAGTTAAGAAGTGAAATCTGTCCTACTAATAATGAAAACCAAAATAGAAGTTAAAAACTATTCCCTGATAAATTCCATAAAATATATTCTAGTAATATTTTGCCTTCTTTTTGCTCTTCAGGTAGATGCGGCTACTTTGAATATCACATCTTCGTCTGCTAATCATGCTACAGGAGATTCCTTCTCTGCTTATGTCGTTGCTTCAAGCACCGACCAGGCATTAAATGCAGTTGATGGAGTAGTTTCTTTCCCTATAGACAAGCTTGAGGTTACTTCAGTATCGAAAGATGATTCGGTGCTTAGCCTGTGGACTCAAGAGCCAACATTCTCAAACAATACTGGTAGCGTCAATTTCAGTGGAGTTGCACTCAACCCCGGATATGCTGGATCCTCTGGTAAGATCATCAAGATAAACTTTAAGGCCAAGAAGTCTGGAAGTGCTGCTGTTGTATTCTCATCGGGCTCAGTTCTTGCTAATGATGGCCTAGGTACTAATATATTGACGGGGCTTAATAGTAAGCAGTTCAACTTGTCTGATGGTACACCCACAAAGACTTCAGTTGAGCCTACTGTGACCGTGGTCAAGAAGCCGGTTGTGGTACAGGCCAAGAAAGAGCCTCAGACTGTAGCCGTCACACAAACACCTCCTCCTTCACCAGAAGAGAGTCATATAATAGTGAAAACAGAGAAGGTCTATGAGCCACTAATATCTCCCGAGATAATAAGAGTGATAAAAAGCGTTATCACATATGGTTCGATTTTTGCTCTACTACTACTGTTGCTGTGTCTAATGTATTTTGCAGTTATCTATATATGGCATAGAGTTGTAGTCTTACATATACGACTCAAGAGCGAAACTAGTGAGGTAAGTCGTAATGTCTATAAGTCTTTGAAGTCTAAAGTAGATAAGAGCTTTGCTGATGGTGACTATCTTAGCGCTCTTTCTGGCTACCGTAAGCTACAAGAGCAAGCTTCGTCATCAAGTCAGCCAGAGCTTAATGATAAAATTATCCTCTCAACAAAGTTGCTAGTCTCTAAAGAGAACTTTAAACGTGCTCAGGTCGCCGCTGGTCACTCCAAGTGGCTAGAAGCTAAAGTTCTCCTTGAGGAAGGTGATTGTGTGACAGATCCTATGTTCACATACTACAATGAGGCTAAGAGACTTCATGATGAGGCTCGTATGCGTATAGCGGATATCGGCGCCGAAAGTAGCTCTTTACAGGTGACCATACAGAAGAAGCTTATAGAAACTGAGCACACTCTAGAGAAGGCAAAGTCCGATATAATATACAACCAAGGTCTGTTTATGTCTGAGAAATCTAAGCGTGAACAGGCAGAAGAAGAGGGCAAGCGACTCGGTGGACTAATAAAGGAGAAAGATTCTGAAATTCAGTCTACTATTAGTAATTTTGAATCTAAACTGAGAGATAAGGATTCTCAGATCGACATGCTCGATCGCAGGATGGAGTCTCGTTTGAAAGAGAAGAGTTCTGATATAGAAGTTATACAGAGAGGCTTCGAATCTAAGCTCAAGGATAAAGCTGCCGAGTTTGAGAGGGTCATAGATGGATACAAGCTAGACATAAGAGAGAAGGATGCTCGGATCGCTGAGGTAGATCGCATGCTTGAAGAGGCAAAGGCAAGTTCAGTGGAACAGCGGTCACTATTGATAGTCGAGCAAGCAAAAACTTCCCAAAAGGAGGAGCAGGTTAAAGATCTCTCCGCTGCGCTTGACGATAAAGCTGCCGAGTTCGAGAGAGTCATAGATGGATACAAGCTAGACATAAAAGAGAAGGATGCTCGGATCGCTGAGGTAGATCGCATGCTTGAAGAGGCAAAGGCA
>JBAXNK010000030.1:0-8850 GCA_037133845.1 bacterium | reverse complement strand
AAGGTCTTGTCAGCGATGGATTTTGGCCCATGGGCCTTGGGGAATTTCCAGAATGTGGCTCAGGTGAAGCCGGCTCTGGCAAAAAAGGAAGTCAGCATCTGGCTTCCCCCGCTCGTCATTCTGGGGAATCTAAAGGCACCCATTCATTTTGCCCTCTGGGACAAGACTGGCGCTGGGATCGTCGTGGAATTTAGTGATGGCAAGGTCAATGTGTCTGATCTGCAGATGATGATTAATAAACTGCTCGGATCAAATTCTAATTGTACGATCAATAGTTTCTTTGCTTCGCCTGCTACTGTTATGGCTGGGGAACCTTCAACCCTATCTTGGACTGCAAGTAATTGTACCAACGTAGTACTCTCAGGTTTTGCTGGCTCAAGTAAGACTGGTGACGATAATCGAACTAAGGACAATACTTCTGGCAGTATCGTAGTGTACCCACTTTCAGGAAATCTCTTCCATATTTCCGGATTCAACTCCTCAAGCTCTTCAACTGATATGACAGTCTCTGTGACAGTGAATCAAAAGACGATGATCTCACCCATATCTGTAGTCTCTCCAAATGGTGGAGAAAGTTATAAGATCGGAGACACCGTTGCTATCGCATGGCATGCAACAGGCCAGACAAGTGCCAACAACAATATTGGTATAAATATCCGTGACGCTGTCGCTTTCCCGTACAAAATAATATTAAATCAATATGGCAGTAATACTGTTGTTAATGGCCAAGTTACTGAGAACGGTGTGTACAACTGGACTATCCCAGCAAATGTAACTCCAGGGAATTATATAGTGTATATCAGTTCAGCTACTGGCTGGGATGAGAGTAATGCAGCATTTACCATAAATGCTCCTAACCTAGATTTATCAGCCAATGCATTCGGAGCTTTCTATACGTTCTCACTGTTTAAGTAGTCTGATTTTAAGATAAGTTAAATAAACCCCTTACATGTCTAGTGTACGGGGTTTATTTTTAGGAACTTGGAAAGTAGAATTGTGGTATAATAGAACTATGGAAAACAAAAACACAGTTTTATCTTGGCTCAACACCAAGTTCGTACTAGGGCTCGCTATCATTATCAGCACTATTATCGGATCGTACTCTTTCTATCAGATTCGTGCCCTTGAGAACACTCTCACTGTCACAGGTTCTGCTTCAAAGCAGGTGACATCGGATCATGTTAAGTGGGTAGGAGTCATTAGTCACATTAGCACTATGGCGACGCTCAAGAGTGGCTACGCCAACATGGCGAGCGATCTTGCCAATGTGAAGACTTTCCTAAAGAGTAAGAACATCTCCGATGATCAGATTGTAACTTCACCAGTTTTCATGGAGCAGAACTACGATCAACAGCAGGGAGCAGAGAGAACATACACACTCCGTCAGACTGTAGATGTGAATTCGTCTGATGTAGGAGGGATAGCAGAGGTGGCCAAGAATATCCAGCCCTTGATTGAGAAGGGGGTAGTCTTCTCTCCTCAGTCGCTTGCGTATCCTGATACCAGGCTCCCAGACGAGCGTGTATCTATGCTCGCTGATGCGATCAAGGACGCCAAGGCTCGCGCAGGTAAGCTTGCAGAGTCTAGTGGTAAGGTGGTGGGTCAGCTCAAGAGCGCTTCGTCTGGGGTGGTGCAAGTCATGTCTGCAAACTCTCTCGATGTGTCTGACTATGGTTCATACGACACTTCCAAGGTAGAGAAGAGTATCATGATAACAGTTAAAGCTTCGTTCACACTCAAATAATGTTTAGGAGATACTTACTCGCAATTATTTTTGTTTTCTTTTTTAGCTCACAGATAGTGCTTGCTTCTTCTGTCATATCTGGATTCATCCCTGGGCAGATATGGTACTCCAAAGATGCGCTTGTCGGAGGGGACACTGTTCGTGTATATACAGCCGTATGGAACGGTGAATCAAGCCCCCTAACTGTGCACGTGGAATTCTACGACAAGACTGTCATACTCGGATCTCGCGATGTCTCGGTGCCAGCCACAACTTTATCGGAGGTGTCTATCTCTTGGAAGGTGACAGAAGGCGATCATGTCATATCTGCCAAGATCACTTCATCAAGCCTTAGTGTATCTGGCAAGAAGGAGTCTGTGACGGTCGACAACAAGTTAACTACAGAAGATCACCAGTTCATACCGGTAGTTATCAAGAAGTCTGATGGATCGATCGCTACAAGCGGGGATATCATCAAGTCCCAGGTAGACAAGCTAGGAGCTACGATTGATTCGGGCATCTCAAGCGCAATTCCAGACTCGGTCACTGCTCCAATCAATAGCAAGCTCGACTCTGTAGATGGTGTACGTACAGGAGTGCTGAGTACTGTCGCTGCTTTAAAAGCAAGTACCCAGAAAGACCTCAATGCGCTAAATGCTAAACCTGCAAAAGCAAGTAAAGATGGCATACCACCTACAAGTAGTGTCGATAAGCCGTTCACTTATATCAAGCTCTTCTTCTTGTCGGCAGTTTCTTTCATCTTTGGATCTAAGATTATTTTCTATGGACTACTTGTTGTCCTAGTCTTCCTTATTCTAAGATTTATATATAGAAAGATTCGCCATAAATAGCAGTGTTTGTCAATTTAGGTGTAAGTCTAGTATAATGAGCCTGTATGAAAAGAGTCATTTTTGACATAGTTCTATTCGTTTGTCTATTTATTGCACCTTGGTGGATAACTGCTGTTATCGCCATAGCTGGTATATTTGTTTTCACTCAGTTCTACGAGTATATAATCGCGGGTATCATGATGTTCGCCCTGTTCCACACTCCGGGGGGCTCCAATCTGATCGCTTCACCATTCTGGTTCTGTACAATCATCGCCTCGATATACGTACTCGCTCAGCTTGCACGTCGATACATAATACTTTATAAAGTCTAATATGGGATTACTCAATAACAAAAGAAGAAGAGTCGAGATAGATCCAGATGAGATATTCTTGGATTCCAAGAACTTGCCGAACTTCAATACTCAGCAGTTCGAGGGCAGACTTGAGAGGGCGATACCCAAGCGCTCTGTCGCGCTGCTCGGGTCTTTCTTCTTCGTATTCATTTTTATATTCATGGGCCAGTTGCTGAAGCTACAGGTCGTAGAAGGTGATTACTATGCCAAGAAGAGCGAGAGTAACCGCCTTATCAAGGAGCCTATAGTTGCCCCTCGTGGACTTATATATGATCGTAACGATATTCAGCTTGCTTGGAACACTTGGGATACTACAGATGTGAACCAAACTCTACCTCCGAAAAGGTCTTACTATGATACACCAGGGTTTGGGCTATTACTTGGCTATGTTAGCTCTCCGTCTAAAGACAATCTGGGTAACTATTGGCAAGACACCTTTGTGGGTAAAGATGGGGTAGAGAAGTACTACAACGATACGCTCACCGGTACCAACGGTAACCGTATCACCGAGGTGGACGCGAGCGGTGCAGTGCAATCTCAGAATACAGTATCGATGCCAAAAGCGGGGGCTGATGTGAAGCTATCGATCGATGCTCGCATAGAGAAGAAGATGTATCAGTCTATAACTGACATGGCCAAGAATGCATCTTTCTCGGGTGGAGCAGGAGTACTTATGGATATCAACTCCGGAGAGGTGCTGGCTCTAACTAGCTATCCAGAGTACAACTCTACGATACTCTCTGATGGTAAAGACAAGAAGATTATAAATGGATATTTCTCAGATAAGCGCAAAGTATTCCTGAACCGTGCAGTGTCCGGACTGTATTCACCTGGATCAACTGTGAAGCCTTTCATTGGCTATGCTGCACTTGTTGAGAATGTCATATCACCATTTAAGCAGATCTTTGCCCATGTATCTATCTCTATACCGAATCCATACTTCCCAGAGAAGAAGTCTACCTTCAAAGATCACGGGACATTCGGCTATATAGATATCAAGAGTGCGATAGCGCTATCTTCCGACGTATTCTTCTACGAGATAGGTGGAGGTTATCAAGATCAGAAGGGTCTCGGTATCGCCAATATTGATAAATATTCGAGGATGTTTGGATTGCCTGACAAGACGGGGATCGATCTAGGAGGAGAGAAGTCGGGAGTTATACCTACGCCAGACTGGAAAGCGAAAACTTTCAAGGGTGAGATATGGCGCGTGGGTGATACTTACAACACAGCTATCGGCCAGTACGGATTCCAAGTCACACCTGTAGCTATGGCGCGCTCTGTTGCGTCTATCGCCAATGGTGGTACGCTAGTGACTCCACATGTTACCCTATCTAATACAACCGCTGAATCAAATAAGACTACTTTAGGGCTGGATGCAGATAATTTGAAGATCATCCAGTCTGCTATGCGTCAAGCAGTCACGAGTGGTACCGCTACAGCACTCAATCTTCCGTCGGTCGCAGTTGCTGCCAAGTCCGGTACTGCGCAGATCGGTCTTGGTAATACGAATACTAACTCTTGGATCATAGGTTTCTTCCCTTATGACAAGCCCAAGTATGCCTTTGCAGTGCTGATGGAAAAGGGTCCGAAAGCGGCCTCTGGTAATGCTACCAAGGTTATGAGCGAAGTTGTGGACTATATGAGTGTATACACCCCAGAATACTTGAAGTAGGCTTTGACTTAAGGGGTAGAAAATGATATAAATAAGGGCTATGGACGAAACAAATTACATAACAGAAGAGAAGAAGCAAGCTTTAATAAAGGAGCTTAATACGCTAAAAACCATTAAAAGAAAGGAGATTATCGAGTCTATCGAGTCTGCCAAGGCACTTGGCGACTTGTCTGAGAATGCCGAGTATCACCAGGCTCGTGAGGATCAGGGCAAGACAGAAGATCGTATAAATCAGATTGAATACATACTCCAGTCATCAGTCATTGTTGGTAAACACAAGAGCTCAAAGGTAGAGATTGGCACAAGTGTAGTAGTTAAGAAAGATGGCTCCAAGGAAAGTGTTACTTATAGTGTTGTAGGCTCAGAGGAAGCAGATATGCTCCACAACAAGATCTCAAACAAGTCACCACTCGGCGAAGCGCTTTTCGGCAGGTCTAAAGGTGATGTAGTCTCCGTATCTACACCCAAGGGTCTAGCCAAGTACACCATAGTTGATATACAATAGGTCTATGGCTTCAATAGAAGAACTTAGGTCTGTCCGTTTAGAGAAAATAGAAATACTGAAAAAAGCAGGGATGAATCCATACCCAAGCTCTGTTGCGCGTACGCACTCTATCTCTGAAGTGAAAAGCTCTTTTGATTCACTGGTGTCAGATTCTGAGAAGAGTCCAATCTCTATCGCTGGCCGAGTCATGGTTATCCGTGGCCAAGGGGCGATACTCTTTGTGGTACTTCAAGATGGCGATACACGTCTGCAAGCAGTACTCAAGAGCGATGAGCTCTCTGAGGAATCTTTTAACTTATTTACATCAGCCGTAGACAACGGAGACTTCATCTCTGTCACTGGCCCACTGTTTACAACAGCGCGCGGTGAGCAGAGCATACTGATCAAATCTTGGGCGATGGCTTCCAAGGCGCTGCTACCACTACCAGATAAATTCCATGGGTTACAAGATGCTGAAGAGAAATTCCGTAAAAGATACTTGGATATAGCAGAGAATAAAGATGTTTACGATCTTTTTATAAAGAAATCAAAGTTCTGGTCAGAGACTAGGAAATATCTATCAGAGAAAGGATTTCTCGAGGTAGAAACTCCGACACTTGAGCTGACAACTGGTGGTGCAGAAGCCCGACCTTTCAAAACTCATCACAACGATTTCGATATCGATCTATTTCTACGCATCTCAGTGGGGGAGCTATGGCAGAAGAGACTAATGGCTGCTGGATATCCTAGAACTTTCGAGATTGGTCGTGTGTATCGCAATGAAGGCTCGAGCCCCGAGCATCTTCAGGAATTCACCAATATGGAATTCTATGCAAGCTTCATGACTCTATACGAAGGGAAAACCTTGGTTCGAAATCTATTCATCGATCTAGCACAGAATGTTTTTGGAACTACGAAGTTTGAGTCTCGAGGATATTCTTTTGATCTCTCTGGCGAGTGGAAAGACATCGACTATGTAGAGGAGGTGAAGAGAATTACCGGTATAGACGTACTTGAAGCTAGTGAGCAGGACATGATGAGCAAGCTTACTGAGCTTGGTGTTACCTATGAGGGCAAGAATAAGGAGCGCCTCACAGACTCACTCTGGAAGTATTGTCGCAAGCAGATTGCGGGCCCTATATTCCTAGTGAACCATCCCAAGATTGTAGCCCCACTTTCCAAGACTAACAAAGAGGACGATAGGAAGACTGAGATGTTTCAAGTGATACTCGCAGGCAGTGAGCTCGGTAGGGCACACGCTGAACTCAACGATCCAGTAGACCAAGCTGAACGGTTCAACAAGCAACAGGACCTCGTCGATCGCGGTGATGACGAGGCCATGATGGCAGATAGTGAATTCGTCGAGATGCTTGAGCACGGTATGCCACCTACATTTGGATTCGGATTTGGAGAAAGACTTTTCGCTATACTTTCAGATAAACCAATTCGCGAAACTCAACTCTTCCCCCTGATGAAGCCAAAAGCTTAAATTAGCTTGACTCCCTCTGTATAAATGATACCATTTCTCACCGAGGACGGATCTGAGATTCGTCGGGGAGAAGAAGATGATACATCTTAGTGATTTTTCTGGAATAAGCAGAAAAGTAGAAGCCGCACTTACTCTTCATGCTCGTAGAAGTGAGGCTGAAGCTGAAGCAGGCAGAATGCGCGAAGTTGCGGAAACTGCAAATCATGATCCTCATGAGTCAGGCTTCGAGTTTTCTGGAGGTCCAGGTTCAGAGCCTTGCGAAGAAGGAGCAATTTAACCCCGGAAGAGGGGTCGCTGTCTGGACCCCTCGGTAGTACATTTGTATAGTTTTAAGAACAATAACCCATCGCTTTGTCGGTGGGCGTTTTTCGTTTTGAGCCTTATTTTTAAACTCGGGCTTGCTCGGCACTGAGCTCGGCTATGGTTCTGGGCTTGCCCGGTACTGAGCTTGGCTCCAGTATCGGGTTATCCACAGTTAAGTGGGTTTTTTATTTGTGTTGTGGGATATAGTGGTATATAATATATACAAGTGGGATGAAGTGGGACAGAGTAATTTTTAAGAAATATTTATGCTAATCGGCGAATACACACATACACTAGATGATAAGAATAGAATGTCACTCCCTGTAAAGTTCCGCAAGGAAATGGGGAAGAGTGTTGTAGTTGCTCCAGGGTTAGATAACTGTCTCTCGATATTCACCACACGCGAGTGGACCAAGATCGCAAGCAGGCTCTCTGAGAGCTCAATGCTCGCATCAGATAACAGAAGTTTTTCGAGATTTATATTCGGTCAGGCTGTCGTTGTCGACGTCGATAGTAATGGCCGAATATTAATCCCGGAAAATTTGAAAGTTCGTTCAGGACTCTCGACGAAAGTTATCGTCATCGGAGTACAGAATCGCGCAGAAATCTGGAGCGAGAAGTCTTGGAACGATTACAAGAAAGTTGTCGAAACACAGGCTGACGCCCTGGCAGATAAATTGGGGCAGATAGGAGTTCTTTAATAATATGCATATATCAGTACTAAAAGATGAGGCAGTGTCAGGGCTTGGTATCAAGTCTGGCGATGTCATCCTCGATGGCACACTCGGCGGCGGCGGTCATACTGCCGAGATGGTCAAGCGCTTTGGCAAGAGTGTGAAGATAGTAGCTCTTGATCTGGACTCTGATGCTATCTCACGTGCAAAAAGTACTCTCGGCGATAATCCTCACGATGTAGTGTTCAAGACTGCAGGATTCCAAGACTTGGATAAAGTCTTAGACGGCCTAAAGATATCATCTGTAGACAAGATTTTGCTTGATCTAGGACTCTCTTCTTTCCAGCTTGATATCTCTGGACGAGGATTCTCTTTTATGAAAGACGAGCTATTGCTCATGACCATGAAGAAGGATCCTAAAGACGAGGACCTGACAGCTCGTGAGATCGTGAACACCTGGGATGAATCAACCCTCCGCGACATTCTCTACGGCTTCGGAGAAGAGAAGCATGCCAAGCTCATAGCCCATGCCATAGCAAGCGCAAGAGCTGATAAGAGTATTGAGACGACCTTCGACTTAGTTGCCATTATCGATCGTGCAGTAGGGAAGTATTACAGGAAGATGAAGATTCACCCCGCTACCCGCACCTTCCAGGCCTTGAGGATAGCGACTAATAGTGAGCTCTCCAACCTCGAGCATGCGATAAGTACAGGATGGAAGAGGCTCTCGCACGGAGGGCGCATCGCGATCATATCATTCCACTCACTAGAGGATCGTATCGTAAAGCAAGCCTTCGTGAAGATCAAAGAGACTGATAATGCAAAGATTATAACTAAGAAGCCAATCATACCGAGCATAGAAGAGACCAAAGATAACCCTCGATCCCGCAGCGCAAAATTAAGATTAATAGAAAAATTATAATAATAAAAAACATATGAGCAACGTAAAAGCAATCACAACAAATATAGTAGAAAACAGTAGTATGCAGAAAACTCTGTTCCGTTCTATGGTCATCGTACTTGCTCTTATGTCTTTTACATATCTATACTTCATCTCGTCGATTACGTTCAATGTACTAGCTCGTAAGTCACTAGACACAACAGTTCGCAATCTAGAGAATAGTATTAGTACCTCTGAGATCACCTACATGGAGAAGCTAAACAAGATCGACAAGAACTACGCACTAGCCAATGGGTTCGTCGAAGTCAATCAGAGTCTGTTCGCTGTTCGTGATGCTGCTCGTGTCGCTATCCGCTAATGAACCTCCAATCTTTCCAATCAAGAATAAAGATAATCTCGAGCGTGGTTCTGATGCTTG
>JBAXNK010000029.1:0-9000 GCA_037133845.1 bacterium | reverse complement strand
CATACATGTGATGCTCAATGCAGCCGTGACCGAAGTTGGAGAGGCGTCAATTAAAGTTGAGAATAACGATATGATCTATGCTGACACTATCATATGGGTTGCTGGGGTAAAGCCTTCCGATATCAAGTTTGATACGGAAGTCCCACATAATCCAGATGGTAGAATCCCGGTTACTTCGAAGCTTAACCTCGAGGGCCATCCTGAAGTTTTCATCATTGGCGACTTGGCTTCAGTGTCAGATGGTGCTCGACCTCTACCACAGCTTGGGCAGGGGGCAGTAAAGCAGGGGAGATTCGTAGCACAGAATATAAAGAATCTAATGGAGAAGAAGGAGACAGATAGCTTCGTATACAAGAGTTCTGGTAACTTGATGTCTCTCGGTCAGTGGATGGCCGTAGGGCAGATAAATAATTTTACCTTCTCAGGTAAAATCGCATGGTGGATATGGCGCACCGTATATCTGTCCAAGCTCATCTCTTGGCAGAAGAAGATGGGGGTGGCTTTCGACTGGACCATGGACATCTTTACTCCGCGTGATATATCTAAGTTCTAGTTTGTCACAGATTTGTAGACCGATTTGAATACTTTCTTGTCGAACATACTGGGGATTATATTCTCCCTTGTTGGCCTTTCTACTACCTTGGCGAGTGATATTGCAATTTTTACAAATATTTTATTATTGAATTGTGGTATCTTCTTATCTAGCATTGCTCGGAAAGCTCCAGGGAAGACTAGTGAATTATTTATCTGGTTTGGGTAGTCCGATCGGCCGGTCGCAACTATGAAAGCACCTGCCTTGTGCGCTACCTCTGGCAATATCTCAGGGTTTGGATTGGCTAGTGCGAATATTATAGGATCTTCATTCATGGATTTGACCATTGTTGGGCTCAGTAGGTTCGGCTTAGATAGTCCGATAAATACATCTGACCCTGTTATCGCATCCTCGAATGTTCCAGTGAAGCCTTGTATGCTACTTCTACTTAGAAGCTCAATCTTCTCTTTATTTAAATCTTTTCTCTTATTATTTATCACACCCTTACTATCACAGAATAGGGTATTAGTTATACCGTATTCGTGCAGTAGTCTGCCTGTGGCGACTCCTGCCGCTCCAACACCAGAGAGAACAACTCGGATATCAGCCGGCTTACTCTTACGGAGTTTGAGTGCATTGATGAGTGCCGCGAGCGTTACAGTTGCTGCGCCCCACTGGTCATCGTGCATTACTGGGATATCGAGCTCTCGTCTGAGTCGCTCTTCTATCTCAAAGCATCTAGGAGCTGCTATGTCTTCTAGATTTATCCCGCCGAAAACAGGAGCGATATTCTTTACAAGCTTTATGATTTCCTCTGTATCTTGAGTGTTGATGCAGATAGGGAAGGCATCAACTCCACCGAATTCTTTGAATATTGCGGCCTTACCTTCCATGACTGGTATGGCAGCAAGTGCTCCGAGGTTGCCTAGGCCCAAGATCGCAGACCCATCGCTCACTATCGCAACTGTATTCTTCTTGATTGTATATAGCTTCGCCAATTTTGGGTCCTTGGCTATTTCAATGCACACACCTGCTACCCCTGGGGTGTAAGCCAGAGACAGGTCCTTCCTGTTCTTAAGTTGCACTTTGCTATTAACCTCGAGCTTGCCCCCGTACTTTTTGTGTAATTTTATGGATTCTTTATATTTGTCTTTCATAAGGGTATTCTATCATATATACAAAATGCGCCGCGCTTCCTCTCCAGGATGCGCGGCGCACGAATTTTTTCTGCCCGAGTCAGTCGGTGCCACTGGTGATAACCCCACCCATCTTGAGTCTGGCGTATGCAAGACCGTAATAGTGTGAGTGGCCGTTGAAGCGCTTGTTCGTCGGGTTCACGAGTTTGCCTTCTTCGTCCACATCGGCATCTCGGTCTACTATCATGCTGGTGCTCAGGAGGTATTCGTACGCAGAGCTGAAGCTCTCTCTGCCTTTCTTGGCCAACTTCTCAAGGTACTCCCTTTGTGGCAGCTGCTTCTTCATATTAAAGATTGCTTCCTCGATGAATACGATCTCTTCTGCGGCCGAGCTGAGTTTGGTATCAGCCATCTGTTCCAGTTTCCATGGGAACAGTGACCAAACACCCTCGGGGTCCTTCATCTCGAGGATTTCTTTCGCCACCCCTTCGATCTCTCGGATGAGTGGGCTGTAAAAATCGAACGGTTTGATTCTCCAGAAGAGTATCTTGCGACAGCGCTCAGGATGCTTCCTTTTGAAGTGCTCCTGCCTCAGGGCGTAGTACAGCGTGATGACCACTCCTGAGTAAAGCAGGAGCTCCCATTCGGGGGCCTTGATACCTGATTTGTGGAAAACCAGGACTGTCAGTGCTCCGAACAGAACCAGAAAGAGGAGGTTGATCGCCGCCTGGAACGATGCGACGTCGTACTTCTTGTAGCACTCATCGTATTCCTTGTGTTTCTGCAGCAGGATCAGACCAACTTTATTTTCATTGCTAATGTCCAATTTGGTCTCCTTTCGAGAGTCCAGCCTTTTAAAAGAGAGGTGTGAGCTTGATTGCCCCATCTGGCAGCTTTTCGGGCCACCGACTACATTCACCCCTTTCGGCAACTAAGGCTCAAGTTATAACCGAATTTCTCCCATATATGACCATAAATAATCCCCAAAGTCAATCAAGAATAGTTCCCAGATGCTATATAATTACCGTATGAAAATCATCGACATATCCCTATCTCTTGAGAATGGAATGCCAGTTTATCCGAACAATATTCCTCTTTCTGTATCCATTCACCAAGCTATGCCTCCCTCTGCCACACAGCTCTCATCCATCACCATAGGTTCACATACCGGTACACATATCGATGCTCCAGGACATGCTATCGTAGGGTCTCCGATGCTAGCTAAGGTTCCGCTTGAGACTTTTATTGGCCCTGCTCGAGTACTGGACTTTTCTTTAATAACTAAAGCTGGCGACTCAGTAACTCTAGATATGATAAAAGAAAAGAATATACAAAAAAGCGAGCGTGTACTTTTAAAAACATATAACTCAATCAGGGGCCTGGATCAGTTCTATGAAGACTATGTTTATCTATCGGGTGATGCCGCGGATTATCTAGCTGATGTGGGTGTTGTACTTGTCGGCATAGATGCATTATCTATCAAGCAGCGTGGAAGCACTGATCATAGGCCACACACCTCGTTATTATCCAAGAACATTCCTGTAATAGAGGGTTTAAAACTTACAGACATATCTGAAGGGGAGTATGAGCTGTATTGTCTACCGCTTAATTTTATAGGCATAGATGGCTCTCCAGCTCGTGCCATCTTGATAGATAGGAATTAGTGAACATGAAAACATTCCAAGAGAAAGTTCATGATGTTGTGAAGACCATACCTAAAGGGAAAACTCTTACTTATAAACAAGTAGCTACTAAGGCTGGCAGTCCAGGTGCCTCACGCGCTGTTGGCAGTATTCTAAAAAAGAATTTCAATAAGGATATTCCTTGTCATAGGGTTATCCGCAGTGATGGAGTAGCAGGGGAGTACAACCGCGGCCGAGAACAGAAAATCGCGCTACTTCGCCAAGAGGGTGCAAGGATCTAATCTTGAGTTATCCACACGATATATATAATGCTTACATGTTAAAATATTAATTTACATGAAAGATGATTTCGTTAAAAAAGAACTTGCTGATGAAAACAATATCTCAGTCATAGATCTGGTGAATGGTCTTATTGAAGAAGCTCACAATAAGGGAGCTTCTGATGTACATATAGATCCGAGCCCATTTGATATGAAAGTGCGCTTTAGGGTCGATGGCGTTTTGCGCGATATGTATGATATACCTAGATCTATTTCACAAGAAGTGGTCTCTCGCATAAAAGTTTTATCTTCACTTCGCACAGATGAACACCACTCTACTCACGATGGAAGATTCCGTATAAATCTGTCGCATGGTAAACCTGTAGATATAAGAGTATCTATAGCTCCGACCTATCATGGGGAGAATGTTGTGCTCCGAATATTATCTGAGTCTGACGAAAGATTTTCTCTGGATAATTTAGGCTTTAATAAAAAAGATCAGACGAAGATATTAGAGGCTATACATAAGCCAAGTGGTATGGTGCTCATCACCGGACCGACCGGATCGGGTAAGACTACCACGTTGTACACACTGGTACAGATGCTCAATTGTAAAGAAATATCTATTATAACCATTGAAGATCCTATCGAGTATGCGATAACGGGAGTTGAACAGATACAAGTTAATCATAGGACTAATCTGACTTTCGCAACAGGCCTTAAGGCCATACTTCGTCAAGACCCGAACATCATCATGGTGGGGGAGATACGCGACGGGGAGACCGCAAGTATCGCAGTCAACACTGCGCTCACTGGGCACTTACTACTCTCGACCTTGCATACAAATGATTCGGCAACTACGCTCCCGCGATTACTCGATATGAAGATTGAGTCTTTTCTAGTTGCCTCTACTATAAATATAGCTATTGGACAAAGATTAGTTAGAAAAATATGTGAACACTGTAAATTTAAAATAAAAGCAAATAAAGAAATGACTAAATTAACGAAATCTATAAAATCCCAAATTTATGTATATGAAGGTAAGGGGTGTGAAGATTGTGGTGGCACTGGGTACTCTGGCAGATTATGTATCAACGAAGTACTTGTTGTAAATGATGAGATTCGGAGCGCTATTCTCAATAGGGCGTCAGCCGGTGAAATAAAACAAATAGCTGTAAAAAACGGTATGACAACTATGCTTGAAGATGGAGTAGCTAAGGTTCTTGATGGACAGACTACTTTACAAGAAGTTCTAAGAGTTGTACATGGATAAAAATATCACAGCAAATATAAAACAAGGTATTAGTAAATATCTAAAGAGTCGACCTTCTAAGAAGGAGCAGATTTTTTTTATAAAAAGACTCTCATTCCTGATCAGTTCTGGTCTACCGATGCTTGATAGCTTACAGATGCTGAGTAAACAGTCTAGATCCTTATCTCATAGAGAGATTATTGGTTCAATCTTTGAGGATGTATCCAGTGGTAAGAAGCTGTCAAAAAGTTTTAGTAACTTTCCTAATATGTTCGACAAATTAACCGTAAGCATTATCAGAAGAGGAGAAGAGAGTGGAACTTTACCACAGAGCTTAGATTACTTGGCAGATGAGCTGAAGAAGAAGCAGGAACTCAAGCGTAAAATAATCGGATCTCTGGTGTATCCCGCCATTATAACCATCGCTACTATTATAATTACAGTGTTCCTCGTAACCTACCTTTTTCCGAAGATTATGCCGGTATTCTTATCTCTACATATGAGCTTACCACTTTCGACTCGGATAGTCATAGGTCTTAGCCTGTTTATGATTAAGTGGGGGTTGCTATTGCTATTCGCGGGGTTGATTTTAGTAGGAGTGTTTATATATTATTTTAAAAGGAATATAAAATTCCAGAAAAATATCCATATAACATTACTTCATACACCTATAATCTCCACGGTTATACGGGACTACAATGTGTCAAACTTTACTCGCACACTGGGGTTACTTTTAAAAAGCCAAATCAGTCTCTATCAGGGGCTATCTACTGTCGCAGGTACTACAACCAACTTAGTTTTCAGAGATCACTTCAATAAAATGCAGAGTGTAGTCGATCGCGGAGCTCAGATGTCTACATATATAAAAGAGCATCAATATATATTTCCAGAAGTGGTAACTCAGATGGTTGCCGTGGGGGAGAGGAGTGGTAACCTATCAGATTCACTCATTTATATATCAGAATACTATGAACAAGAGATCGATGAGTTCACAAAGAATCTGTCAGGATTGGTCGAGCCGATCATGATGGTGTTCATGGGTATCATTATTGGATTTATAGCTATATCTATAATAACTCCGATATATAGCCTCACCCAAGGTTTGCACTCTTGATATATGAGTATAAAAGAAGCTTCATTTAATAGAGGATTCACACTTATCGAGATGGCGACAGTCATCGGACTTATCGCTTTTTTGATGAGTTTTTCACTTTTTATAAATCTAGATAATTATAAGTCAGATTCTTTTCCCGGAGAGCGCGATAGGCTAGTCACACTACTCCAAACTGCTCGAGCTGATTCTCTTAACAATATAGACCAGATCTCTCACGGTGTAGCTATTAGGCCATCTGAGTACCCAGGGAGTTATGCGTATTATGAAGGGGTAAATTATTCAGATGCTCTATCTCAGCACCCAGAATCCATAAATCCTGTAGCAATACAATATGCATTTGATGTGACTAATTCAAGCCCAAAGGAAATAGTTTTCTACCAGCTTTCAGGTGATGCACACTCAGGGGATGGCGGTCCATACGATGGGGATATTACCCTGAATGATGCAGGGCGTAATATGCAGTTTAACATTTCAATAAATCATGAAGGTAGGATTGATTGGTAAAAAATTATATAAAGGATTTTCTACGCTTGAGATAATGATTGCATTTACCGTACTCTCGATAGTTCTATCGGGTGTAGTTCTTGCGGATTTCGGCGTAGAGTACTGGACTATTACTTCGCAGACAAGTAGTGGTGCTCTGTATAAGGCAAAGACCCACCTTGAAGAGCTCCGCGCGAGTGCCAGGCAGAACTTCTATCAGATTGTTTCGTCGCCCCTTACTCCCGATAACTGTGTGGATGGACAGCTTTGCTACTTTACCAAGGATACTGTTACAGACATATCGCCATGCTCCAAGTATGCACAGGTCGATGTGTCTTGGCAGGTAGATGGGTATCCGATATCAAATACTACATTGTCTACATATCTGACTGACCCCGCCGAAGCCATCACTCTCGGAGGGGATTGCATTCTCGGATATCCATCTGGACCATGGACCAATCTCGTAGATTGGAATAGTTCTGTCAGTATAGGCACTCCTGTTGGGCTTGATTCTTTAAACGGAAGAACATATATAGTAACTGACACGAATCCATACTTACAAATATTAAGTAACGACGACCTGTCTTCTGGTTCTACTGGAACCTCATTCGCCAATGGATTCATAGGGGCAGGACCTTATAGTGCTATAGATGTTGCTCGCGATATTGCGACTGGTCGTAGTTATGCTTATATTAGTACCAATACTAATACCAATCAGTTGCAAGTTGTAGATGTCACAGACTCAAATAATCCAGAGAACTCAGCCCAAGCGACATTAAAAAATGTAGCTTCCTCTGGTTCTGCTCCTGGAGGCTTTAGGATTACTTACTCTGGACCAGATGGTGATCCTAGCAACGGTGGTATTAAAGCAGGGATTTATATCCTAACTCAGAGCACTACTGGGCCTGAGTTCCATATATTCGATGCCACTAGTCCATCTTTCCCAAGCGAAGTGGGTTCTCGGGAGTTAGGTATGACAGCCTATGGTATGACTATTCGCGATCAGATTGTCAGTGGAGTTTTACGGAGGTTTGTGTATCTGGCGGTCGGTAGTAGCGACCCTAAGGAGCTGATGGTGCTCGATGTTACTAACCCTAAAAATATTACTCAAGTTGTTCTCTGCACACTCGCCGGCAATTATAAAGCGACTTCTGTATTTATACTTGGTAACACTCTCTACTTGGGTCGGGATTTGGTGCCAGCTGGCAACTCGGATCTATATGCATTTGATGCGAGCGATCCAACTTTGGCATCATTCTGTAATCCTATCGGGCAGGCCGACACGGACTCGCTTTTCTATAGTAACCATGTGATAGGTATCCGTGGTTCAGGTCCGTATCTATATGTCGCAGTGACGAACACAACGAGCGCTCATGGTGAAGTACAGATTCGTAACTCTGATCCTGCTACAAATTTTGCGCTCATAAGTAAGTATTCTTTCCCAGCTATGTCTGATCACAGTATAGACTTTGATGGATCTCGTATATATATGGTCGGTAGGAATAAGCAAGTAAAAGCGATTTTCAATAAACAATAATGATCACAGAACACAAAAAACATAATAGAGCCTTCACTCTTATAGAGGCAGTTATATACATCGCTCTCTTCGGCATACTTATGAGCGGAGTGATTGTTGCTACTGATCAGCTGATACAGGGTAGTCACCGCAATGAGCAATCTATATCAATCCAAGAAGAGGGGACATTCATCATTCGCAAGATCAATTGGGCTCTCTCTAGTGCTTCAAGTGTTAGTAGTTTAAAAGAGAATACTCTAGTCATACATATGCCTGACGGAATCTTGCGCACTATATGGGGAGATGGTTCTGGTATTTATATATCCAAGTCCAACAATATTCCAGTTGTGACAAATAGCACCGTGCTGAACGCGAGCGCTTTCCCTGTGAGTAGCTTATTTTTCGTAGTCAGCCCTGCAAGTTCTGGCAAGCCGGCAGGAGTATCTGTGAGCTTCAGTATACTCGGTAGAGCATTTATTTTTAAGAGATATTTAAGATGATAAAAAATTCTAATTATAAAGAATACAATAAACAGGATGGATATATAGCATTGATGGTGACGATCATTATCTCAATGGTTCTACTTGTTATGGTGGCCCAGGAGGGGTTTATGGGGTGGCATGTGCGCTTTAATGTACTTAATACAGAGATTAAAGAGCAGGCCAATGCACTCGCCGATGGATGTATCGATCAAGCTTTGACTAGTTTGATTATAGACCCTACTGATCCCCTAACAAGCGCTCTGGCGCCAAACGGCTATTGCCATACAATCATAGATAGATCTAAGCCAAACTCTGTCACGATAAATACCCAAGCAGTTGTCGGCCATACATATACTAACGAAGGAATGGCTTTCAAGATAAATTCTATAAATATGAGCTCTGTATTCTCTTCACGAAAACATTTTACAATTCCACCAAACATGAAAATTGATCCAGATTTAGATGGTAACCAGGGCTCTTGGTGGGAGACAGCAACAGGAGCTGCTCAGTAGTTAACTTGCCCTACTACTTGGATGTTCTGTGCAGGGTTATCCATACAAATCCATACCAGGTATTGAGGAT
>JBAXNK010000028.1:0-9069 GCA_037133845.1 bacterium | reverse complement strand
TATACAGTCCAGATATCATACCAGTAGGGGCAGATCAGAAGCAGCACATAGAGATAGCTCGCGACACAGCCGAGAAGTTCAATCATACTTTTGGTGAGACTTTTAAACTTCCTAAAGACATGATCATGCCTGATGTTGCGATTGTTCCAGGGCTTGATGGTCGCAAGATGAGCAAGAGTTACAACAATACAATCCCACTTTTTGCTGAATATGAAGAGATCAAGAAGTGCGTGATGAGCATCGTCACTGATTCAGGCGGTGGCATACCTGAGAATGTACTTGCGATCCACTCACTACTACGCCCTCGTGAAGAGCTACTCCCTATATACGAAGAGAAGAAAGGTAAGTACAAAGATCTAAAGGAGATGCTCATAGAAGATCTCGAGAAGTTTATCGCGCCATTACGAGCGCGGAGGAAGAAGTTTGAATCAGATATCCCCGCAGCGCTTGCTATACTTAAAGAGGGTGGAGAGAAAGCTAAGAAGGTGGCCGAGTCGAAGATGATGGAAGTCAAAGAGAAAATCGGTGTGAGTATATACTAAGCCATGCGATACATAGCTACACTACTAACACTTATTATAGGGGTCATCTATTGGCCACTAAACCTATTTTATCTATGGGTACAGAAATGGTACTTCCAGATGCGCGAAGAGGATAAAGTTATATATTGGCTTTTCGCTCCGTTCTATTGGGCGCTCGTTGCTATTGTGTCTATATTATCTATACCATATGAAGCCCTGACTAAGCTTGCTGGGCACTAGTATATATGGCCGTTATGATTATTCTGTGTTATATTAAACATTATGATAAATCGCACATATAATAAGGATTTGAGTGGTAAGGTTGGCACAGAAGTCACCATCGCTGGATGGGTGGACGTTCGTCGTGATCAAGGTAAGATGGTCTTTCTCGATATGCGCGATATGAGCGGGAAAGTGCAATGCGTAGTACTTCCTAACCATACTGAAGCTCTCGCTGTCGCCCAAACTGTCCGCAATGAATGGGTACTGAAAGTAACTGGGCTAGTAAATAAGCGCCCAGAGAAGAACGTGAAGCAGGGAGTACTTAATGGCGACATAGAACTTGAAGTCACAGCAGTTGAAGTGTTCGCAAAGGCTGAGCCCCTACCGTTCGACATGTCTGTCGAGGGCTACAATCTTGACTTAACTACCGAGCTCGACAATCGTTCATTGGTTTTACGCCAGCCGAAAGTTCAGGCGATATTCAAAGTTCAAGAAACTATCATCGACTCATTCCGTGAATTCATGAAGCAGAATAAATTCTTTGAATTCCAAGCACCGAGTCTTACCCCAGCCGTTGCAGAAGGTGGAAGTGAAGTTTTCCAGTTAGATTATTTTGGCAAGAAGGCATACCTGACTCAGTCACCACAGCTCTACAAGCAAATAGTGATGTCTGCATTTGAGCGATGCTTCTCTGTAAACAAAGTCTTTCGTGCTGAACCCTCTTCAACAACTAGGCATCTAACAGAAGTAGTTTGTCTCGATGCTGAAATGGGGTTTATAGATTCATGGCGTGACATTCGTGATATGGCTGAAGAAACTGTAAGATTTATACTTAAACAAGTGGAGGCAAAGAATTCCGATCATCTAAAAATTTTAAATGCTGAAGTTCCGGTGATGATAGAGAAAACACCCACTTTATCTTTAAGAGAAGTACAGCAAAAGATTTTTGAGAAATCAGGGCGTGATGTACGTGGAGAAAAAGATACCAATCCTCAGGATGAAAGGGAGATTTGTGAAATTATAAAAGAGGAGACTGGATCTGACTTCGTATTCATCTACGGTTATCCGACTCGAAAGAAGCCTTTCTATGTATACCCAAACCCTGATGAGCCTGAATATAACGAAGGCATAGACTTAATATGCCGCGGAGTAGAGTGGCTCTCTGGTGGCCGCCGAATCAATGACTTTGATCAGCTCATGGAGCACGTAAAGGTATGGGAGATGGATCCTAAGAAGATTGCTTCATTCCTCGAAGCTTTCAAATACGGAGTCCCTCCTGAAGGCGGGTTCTCTTTCGGATCTGAACGTTTTACTATGCAACTCCTTGGATTAAAGAATATACGTGAAGCTACAATGTTCCCACGCGACATGAACCGCATAGATGAGAAGCTCAATACTGACGGATATTAATCTATGAATATAACTATCATAAACGACTGCAGAGATGCCAATGCGGTAGGTAGGCAAGTTGCTCGAACTTCTTCATTGATTGAAGGGAATATTTCCTTCGTAGGTGTTGCAAGTGACATAGAGGCATCAGGTAACCTGATAGATATACTCGATGGATATGGCGATTCAAAAGCTCTCGTAATCGTGAACGTAGCGCCCAGAAATGGTAAGTCCAAGAAGTGGAAGAACGGCACACCGTTTGGATACTTCTGGTACAAAGATATACTCGTTGTGACTAGCATTGAAGGATACACACTCTCTCTCATAAAGAAGTTCGATCTTACTCCTTCCATAAACGTGATGGATATACCTACTGTGATGGAAAGATTCGTGCAGGAGGGGATACTTTCTCGCGAGTTAGCAGATCAGACTATCAATACTCAGTTCCGTAGCTATGAATTCCTGCCAAGAGTGTCTGCATACTTGCTGGAGAATCACGATGTGGTAAGTGAGGAATACAAGATCGAAGAAGTGGCTGACGTACCGAGTGCTGTCTGGTGGGTGGACTGCTTTGGTAACTGTAAGACGACGCTACTGAAGAAAGAAATATCACAAGATACTCAAACTGGTGAGAAATTCGGCGAGATAAAATATTACGATAGATTGAAAGATGTACCCGATGCAACCTGCGCCCTCATAACCGGAAGCTCTGGCCTCGGTAGCGACCGCTTTCTCGAGATTGTCATCCAAGGCAAAAGTGCATCTTCAGCTTGCGGGCTTGTCTCAGGGGATGCAGTTGAGTTTAAGTAATTGAATATAAATATATACAAAAACGACCCTGTCGAGGACAGGGCGTGTTACTTGATACTGTAAACTATAATAATGTACAAGGGCTTGTACTAGGGGCTCGATTGCGGGGTCGAGCCCCTAGGATGGGTTAGTCGGCGAGCTGATCTGGCCATCCTTCGGTTTCGGATGGTATCCATTCACTTGGGTCGGGCTCTCTGGTGGGATTCGTTTCGAGTTCGGCTCGATCCTCATCTTTCATTTTGAGAGTCCATTTTGCTGGGTTACGCTTGGCATCCCCAGCATGTTTTCCATGACGGGGTCACGATTAATTCCCCGAAGACCATGGAATGAGCGGGTGTGGAGAAATACATCTACCCCTTTCCCCCGGCTCGCTTCCGCCTGTCCGACTGCTGCCCGAATGTCGGGAGGCAGTTCGTCTTCGATGACAGGAGTGTTTCCACCCCCGCCACCACCACTGGTGCCTCTGTTTTTGAATACGTCAGCTACTCTATGGGCAAGGCCCACGCGTTCGTGCAAATCCATGGGTACTTCCTTTCATCGAAAACGATACCACGTTTGGAATTTAAGCTCAAGTCGGGTAAAATAGGTCAATATGGATCAAGTCGCAGAAGGAGCCTCAGTTTACAGGGTCAAAGCGCCTACTTTCGAGGGGCCACTTGAGCTACTCCTATCACTTGTGGAGGCTCGGAAGCTCTTTATCAACGAGATTTCACTTGCTGATGTCACCAATGACTACATCTCTTATATCCGCTCGCTATCTGAGAATAAAAGCGACAAGCATATCGCCGATGTGTCGTACTTCATACTCATCGCTACGACTCTGATACTAATCAAGTCAAAATCACTGCTACCAAATTTACAGCTAACGCAAGATGAGGAAGAGAAGATTGGCTCACTCGAGCACAGACTCAAGCTATACCAGATCATCAAGAATTCAAGTGTTGATGTGAAGAATAATTTCGGCGTGTCTATCATTTTCTCACCCCTTGAGAGGGTGTGGAGCGATCCAGTATTCTCCCCAGATCCGAGTATCAATATAAGTTCGATGGCAAGCTGCATCTCGCAAGTTCTCGCCAACGTTCCTAAGGAGAAAGAAGTGCTTCAAGAAGTCGAGATCAAGAAGATGATAAGCCTCGAAGAAGTGATCAACTCTCTGACCGAGCGTATGCAGAGTGCTATCGGCATGTCATTCCGAGATTTCTCGAAAAGTCATGGTGCAAAAGGGGAGCAGGAAGCCAAAGTGCATGTTATCGTTTCATTCCTGGCTATGTTAGAATTAGTCCGTGGAGGGATTATCGATGTTATACAGCACAACACTTTCGAAGATATTACGATCAATAAACCACAAGATATATGAATCTAGAAACACAGATTGAAGGATTACTTTTCTATAAGGGCGAAGATATGACAATCGCAGAAATTGCGAAGCTTTTGAGTGCAACGAAGGAAGATGTCGAGGCCGCACTTGGGAACCTCGCAAATTCTCTATCTACGGGTGCTCTAGTTCTGATACGTAAAGATGATTCAGTGATTCTAGGTATCAGAGCTGAATTGTCACCACTGATACAATCAATCCGTAAAGACGAAGTGACTCGCGATCTGTCCAAGGCGACACTAGAGACTCTATCTGTTATTTTGTACAAGAACGGAGTGACAAGAAGTGAGATCGACTATATCCGTGGAGTGAATTCTAGTTTCATCTTACGCAACCTACTCGTCCGAGGTCTGATAGAGAAGGTGATGGACCCCTCTGATAGTCGTCGGGTACTTTATCGGCCTACTTTTGATACTCTTGCATATATGGGGGTTACTTCTATCGAACAGATACCAGGCTACACAGAGGTGCGCAAACAAATCGATCAAGTTATGAATAATATGACTACAGAGAATGACAATTAATATACTTAAAATATTTATTCCCGCAGTTACGAGCTTTATCGTGGGTATACTACTCACACCACTTGCTACGCACTACTTCTATAAGTATCGTATGTGGAGGAGAGTTGCGAGAATTGATAATCTGCCGAAAGAAGGTGGTTTCGCCAAGATACATGATACTAGCGCTGAAGTATCGACTCCTCGCGTGGGTGGGATGATCATATGGGTGTCTGTAATACTTGTCATATTTATATTTGGGTCGCTCGATATCTTTTTTAAGAATGACATAAGTGGCAAGTTCTATTTTATAAGTCGTAACCAAACTCTACTACCGCTGATGGCTCTCATACTCGCCTCACTGATAGGCTTGGCTGATGATTTCTTGCAGATATTTGCTGTTGGTAAGTGGGCTACAGATCCGATAGTGCTTCGCTTCATCAAGATAGGTATCATCATAGCGCTTGGGATACTTATCGGATGGTGGTTCTTCTTCAAGCTGGGAATAACTGGAGTTTATGTGCCATGGTACGGGATGATAAATCTTGGGTACGTATTTATACCCTTCTTCATTATTGTGATGCTTGCGGTATTCTCATCGAGCGTGATCGATGGCATAGATGGGCTCTCTGGCGGAGTGCTTGCTTCTATCTTCTTTGCTTATACTCTGATATCTTTCTTTCATAATCAGATCGACTTGGCAGCATTCTGCGCTGTGATTACCGGTAGCATCATTGCATTCCTATGGTTCAATATCCCACCAGCACGATTCTATATGGGAGAGAGTGGTATGATAGGTCTTACAGTTACGATATCTGTCATCGCATTCCTGACTAACACCGTGCTACTTCTGCCGATTATTGCATTCCCGCTCTTTATCACATCAGCCTCGGTTATCATACAGATGCTTTCTCGTCGATTCCGGAATGGCAAAAAGGTTTTCCTTTTTGCACCACTCCATCACCACTTTGAAGCCCTCGGATGGCCTAAATACAAAGTCACAATGCGCTACTGGATAGTGGGCATCATGACTGCGATTATTGGGTTTATAATTTCACTCATAAGTTGATGAAGAAAAGCAAGATCGATAAAATCTTCTTTGGTATTGTTATAGCCCTGGTGGTTGTGGGGGCTATCATGTTCACTTCTGCGTCACTGGGGATACTTGCTCGCAACGAGACCAAGTTCTATGGGGTGCTGGTCGGGCAGTTTATCTTTGGTATCTTGGGCGGCATTGTTGCTATGTATGTCCTTTATCGGATACCATACAAATTCTGGCGTACATACTCTCTGCCTATTTTTATATTCTCTATTATTCTGACTCTGCTCGTATTTGTTCCGCACATAGGTGTCGCTCACAAGGGTGCTACACGCTGGCTCAATATTCTGGGCTTCTCTTTTCAGCCGGTAGAAGTTCTAAAGATCGGATTCATCATTTATTTTGCCGCATGGCTATCTTGGGCCAAGGGTCGTGTTCGTGATGTAAAGTTCGGCATCTTGCCACTCTTTGTCCTGCTCGGCATCATAGCTCTAGTACTAGGCAAACAGCCAGACACAAAAAGTATAATACTTATCACTATCACCGCTGTGACGATGCTCTTTGCATCTGGGGCCCCTGTCAAATACATATTTGGATTTCTGTGTGTTGCTTTGATAGGCTTTGCGATCATGGTGCTTTTCAAGCCATATCTAATGCAGAGGGTGAAGACTTTCATAGATCCTAGTCGTGACAGTAGTGGTGCGTCGTATCAGCTGCAGCAGTCACTGATTGCGATAGGTTCTGGTGGAGTGCTTGGTCGTGGGCTTGGGCAAAGCATACAGAAGTTCAACTACCTTCCCGAGCCACAAGGGGACTCCATCTTTGCTGTTGTAGGGGAAGAGCTTGGGCTTATAGGATGTATAGTTCTTATTTGCTTGTATATAGCCTTTGCTCTACGTGGGTACCGTGTAGCCTTCTACTCGCCAGATCCATTCAGCAAGCTTTTGGTTATCGGTATCATCACTATTATCACAGCCCAATCCTTCATGAATATGGCGTCTATCGTTGGGGTATTTCCGCTCACTGGGGTACCTCTGGTGTTTGTGAGTCAGGGTGGGACTGCTCTACTTGCCTCGATAGGCGTGATGGGTATCATACTTCAGATATCCAAGTATCAGGGTAAGCCTACACTTTCAAAGTCTTAATAAATAAGCTACAATTAGGCGTATGAAAATATTACTTACAGGAGGTGGCACAGGTGGACATTTCTACCCACTTATAGCCATTGCAGAGAAGCTCAACGAGCTCGCAAGTCGCGACAAGATAGTGACACTGAAGCTCTACTATATGTCCGACGCTCCATATGACAAGCGGATGCTGTTTGAGAATGGCATAACTTACGTTCAGGTACCGGCTGGTAAGATGCGTACTTACTCATCTATAAAGAATTTTTTCGATTGGTTTACGACAGCTACGGGTGCTTTCTTCGGGCTACTCTCAATGTTTTTTATATATCCCGATGTAGTTATATCTAAAGGTGGCTATGCTGCCTTCCCAGCTGTATTTGCCGCTAAGCTCTTGCGGATACCTGTGATAGTCCATGAGTCAGATTCGTATCCTGGTCGACTTAATGTCTGGACTGCCAAGTTCGCCAAGCATGTAGCTGTGTCCTGGGCTGAAGCTGTAGAGTACCTACCTAAAGACAAGACAGTGCTCACTGGCCAGCCTATTCGTCGCGACCTACTCAAGGCCAATCCAGATGGAGCCTTCGAAGCCTTCAAGCTTGTATCTACTTTACCTGTAATACTAGTGCTTGGTGGTTCATCGGGGGCAGAGTTTATAAATAACTCGATACTAGAAGTTCTGCCGGACCTGCTCTCACGTTATCAGATTATTCATCAAACAGGAGTGAAGAATTATGATGATGTAGTTTCTCGATCTCGCGTTATTATGGACAACAATCCCTACTTTGGTAGATATGTACCTATTCCGTATTTGAATAATCTAACTACTCGCCAAGCTGCAGGTATTGCGACGCTCATCATCACTCGTGCAGGATCAGCGCTATTCGAGATTGCTACTTGGGGTGTGCCATCTATCGTGATATCGATTACAAACTCCAACGGTGATCACCAGAGGAAGAATGCTTTCAACTACGCTCGTACTAATTCCTGTCTTGTGATGGAGGAAGCCAATCTAACTCCGCATGTCCTCGAGGCTGAGGTCAATAAGCTGATGGACGATCCTGCGAAGCTTGATGAGATGCGGAAGAGTGCTTCGACTTTCGCCCAGCCAGATGCAGCAGAGAAAATCGCTCGTGCCGCTTTAGATATCGCAGTTTCTCATATCTCATAAATAAAATGGAAAATAATACAAACAAAAAAATAGTCACCCGTTTTGCTCCTTCACCAACTGGGTTTATGCATGTTGGGAATCTTCGTACTGGTCTATATGCATGGTTGTATGCTCGTAAAAATAAAGGAACATTTATTCTGAGAATCGAGGACACGGACAAGAAAAGAGAAGTAGAAGGATCCATTGATCACATAAAGGAGTGTTTACGATGGCTGGGGCTTGATTGGGATCAGGGTCCAGATATAGGTGGACCTTATCAGCCTTACATACAATCACAAAGACTAGATATATACAAAGCTTATGCCCAAAAGTTGATAGATAAAGGCTATGCTTATGCAGATCCATATACGACAGAGGATATAGAGAATTTTAAAAAAGAAGCAGAGCAAAAAAGGGAAGGTTATTTGTATAGAGATCATCGGCCAGAGAATCCTCCTGTTTGGGACGGAAGCCAGGCTCTACGATTGAAAGTACCTGAATTAAAGCGATACACTTGGCATGATGCAGTATGGGGTGAGCTTTCAGCTGGGCCTGAAGCACTGGATGATTTCATATTGATCAAGAGTGACGGATATCCGACTTACAACTTCGCACATATCGTAGATGATATCGAGATGGGTATCACTCATGTTATGCGTGGACAAGAGTTCATCGCTTCAACCCCTAAATACTTATCTGTATATGAAGCTTTGGGTATGACTCCACCAATATTTGCGACAACTCCACCTATCATGGGTGAGGGCGGCAAGAAAAAACTCGGTAAAAGGGATGGCGCAACTGATACTCTTGAATACCGCAATGACGGATATTTACCTCAAACCATGCTCAACTTCTTGGCGTTTATAGGCTGGAATCCTGGTACAGAGAAAGAGATATTCTCAAGAGATGAATTGGTATCAGAATTTTCTTTTGAAAAAA
>JBAXNK010000027.1:0-9126 GCA_037133845.1 bacterium | reverse complement strand
GATATCGATGATATTTTTCGACATACGCGAGATCTTTCTGATTTTCACCTTAAACACAAGCTCGTCTATCTTCACCTCTGTACCCGCATTTTCGGCAATCTTCAACTCTTGAGCACCCACAGTCTTCATCATCTCAACTTTAAACTGGTTGAGCATCTCTTGCCCCTCTACGCTTGTCTCGATAGTAAGTAGGATGGCATCGCTCGCATTGAGCCCCATCTTCTTTCGCATATCCTGCAGTGCTCGCACAAGCTCACGGAAATTACCTTCCTCGCGAAGCGCGAGCGTAATCATAGTCTGGAGTACCACCTCATTACTCAGGGACGCATCTTCAACGACATCTTTCACATTGAGCTCGTCTTTGATCATCGTCTTATAGCTATCATCAAGTCCAACCTGAGGAACAGTGATGCTCTGTAATGGCTGTTTGACAGCGATACCTGCTTTCTGTCTTTCTTTCAGCCCGAGAGAGACAATATTACGAATAATCACCATCTTGGCTAGGCTGATACTTGCTGCTGACGCACTTGTGATATCTGTATTTTTGATTTGTGGCCAGCTGGCAAGATGCACACTGAGCTCATCAGTCTCATTTTTTAGCTTCTGCCAAATATCCTCTGCAGCAAATGGAGCGAACGGAGCCATGACTTTGACTAATGTCTTCATCACGTAATACAAAGTTTGCTTCGCTTCCACACCCCCTTCCTTCAGCCTCTCGCGAGAGCGACGGACGTACCACGTAGAAAGATCGTCGATCAGGGATCGAAGCCCACGAACAGGTTCGAGTAATTTATACTCATCTAGATATCTTGTACTTTCAGAAATATATTCATCCAATCGTGCAACAATCCACTGATCGAGTACATTACTAGACTCTCTGTATTCACTATTTTCAAGTGAAGTATCTCGATAGAGCTCATAGAAGGCAAGCACGTTGTAGAGTAAATTAAAAACTTTATTCTGTAGCTCTGCTACAGTTTTCTCGTCAAAGTTCTTCGACTCGCCGGGCTGATTTACGGAGTACATCCACAAGCGCAACGTATCGACTCCGTATTTGTCCATCATCATCCACGGGTCGACGATATTGCCAAGAGATTTTGACATCTTCTTGCCGTTTGCATCAAGCAAGTGTCCGAGGCAGATCACATTCTTGTAGGCTTTGCCTCTACCCATGAGAGCGGCTACCGCATGGAGCGTATAGAACCAGCCACGAGTCTGATCGATGGCTTCACTGATATAGTCCGCAGGGTACCCAGGACCATCCACCCACTCCTTATTCTCAAACGGATAGTGATCCTGCGCATACGGCATACAGCCCGAGTCAAACCACACATCCATAACTTCAGGAGTCCTCTTGAGTGCTCCTCCGCACTCACACACAAGATTTACTTCATCGATAAAAGGCTTATGGAGATCGAGATCTCCATTCTCATTATGTGAAAAATTTGTGAACGGCAGCTCTTGAATCTCGGCATTATTGAAGTAGTGGAAGTCAGACTTCCCTCGGATGAGATCAAGCGTGTGCTCTGTATCGAGCATTCTCGCACCTGCGACCGCGAGCCATGCCGGTGCGCCATGAGTAACGATGAGGATATTTTTATCTTTGTATCTATTCTCAACATCGAACATGAAGCTCATGATACGCTTCTTCACATCGGCATACGACTCATTACCCTCGGGTGCATGGGCAAAGTTCTCGGCAGTCTTTGGATACGCTTCGTGATACATATCTGCATTCTGACCTTCATACATAGGCAGAGACATCTCGTGAAGTCGATCGTCTATCTCTATCTGATTTTCAGTGAGCCCGAGCACTTCAGCTACAATCTTCTCTGTCTCAAGCGTACGACTAAAAGGCGAGACAAATACGAGATCAATCTTCTTATCTTTCAGAGTTTGTGCACTCATGCGGACTTGATTCTTGCCCTCTTCTGTGAGGTGGCTGCCGCTGTTGCGGGCAGAGTTGATCAGATTACGGATATTGTAATCCGTCTGTCCGTGACGCATGATGAAGTACTTGTTCCCAGACTTTTTCGTCTTTGACTTCATCTCTTCGATACTTCCAATAGCTTGGAACTTTTTACAATCTTCACAACTCCACACCGGGAGTGGAGTCCCCCAGTAACGCTCGCGAGAGATCGCCCAGTCTTTGATATCCTTCAGCCATTCACCGAAACGCCCCTCACGGATGTGTGATGGCTCCCAGTTGATACCCTTGTTCTCTTCTATCATTTTGTCTTTGATTTTCGGATCAGAAACACGGATATACCAAGAATCACGCGCATAGTAGATAAGCGCAGTTTTACAACGCCAACAGTGAGGGTATGAGTGTTCATATTTCTCTTTCTTGAAAAGCAGCCCTCGATGAGCAAGGTCTTTGATAACATCCACGGCAACATCTTCATCTTTTACAAATCTACCCTCAAATGGCCCCGTACCAGGCAGGAATTTACCATCGAGACCTACAAGATGATGCTTCGGTAAACCAACCTGTGTCCCGAGGACAAAGTCTTCCTGTCCGTACATAACTGCAGTATGAACAACGCCGGTACCATCGGTTGTAGTAACGAAATCAGCAGCATAGATTTTGTAGGCTTTTTCTAATTTAGGTTTTTCTGTCTCTGAAATTGTATTAGCGAAGTATGGATATAACGGTTCGTATTCCAGCCCAACAATATCTGAGCCCTTTAATTCTTGTAATATTTCATATTCACCAGCAACCAGCTCTAGTCGCGCTTTCGCAAGAATAAGAATTTCTTTTTCTACTTTTATTTTTACATATTCAATATCCTCCCCCACAGCTAATCCTACATTCCCTGGCAAAGTCCACGGCGTAGTAGTCCAGGCGAGAATATACGTATTCTCTTGTCCTTTCACTTTAAACTTTGCAGTTACAGACAGATCCTTATCATCCTGATACCCCTGCGCAAGTTCGTGAGATGAAAGTGCTGTCCCACAACGCGGGCACCAAGGCACAACTTTATAATCTTTATAAAGTAATTTTTGTTCATCTACCTTTTTCACCACATTCCACACAGATTCGATATAGTCATTATGATAGGTGACATACGGATTTTCTTGGTCTACCCAGTAGCCAATACGTTTGGTGAATTTGTTCCAGACATCGAGATACTCCCATACGCTCTCCTTGCACTCTTCGTTGAACTTCGCGATACCGTACTCTTCGATCGCCTTTTTAGAGTTGAGTCCCAGCTTCTTCTCTACCTGGAGTTCAACCGGTAGCCCATGAGTATCCCAGCCACCCTTGCGACGTACATGGTACCCTCGCATAGTTTTGTATCGGGGGATAGCATCCTTGAAAGCACGCGCCTCCAAGTGGTGGATGCCCGGCTTACCGTTGGCAGTCGGAGGACCTTCGTAAAATACGAATTCTCCTTCGGTTGGCTTTTTCTCCAGAGTCTTATTGAAAACATCGTTCTCTTTCCAGAACGCAAGAATAGCCTCCTCGCGGATGGCAGCCTGAGATTTATCATTTGGAATTTCTTTGGTATAGCCTTTGACCGGCTGTTCGTCTTTCCCTTGCATAATAGACCTATCCTATCATAAAATGCCTTATTTTACATCCGTATAAAAAATACTAGAACGATAAAAGCGCGAACCCTGGACGGGTTCGCGCTTTGTTTTTGACTTGGGCCCTCCGAAGGAGGACTCTACAAGCTAATGAGCATGCGAGGCGAGATTGGCCTCTGTTTCCGGCTGACGCGCGGAGTACGAGTGAATGTTTGCCCGCCTTAGGGCTGAAGAGGAATATTCGCTATCCCCTGTGCATCTTTCTGCACGGTCGATCTACCAAGAGTAGATATTACAAGCGAGCTATTGACCTGCTGGAGACGGTGTTCCCGCAAAACGAGACAGGACCGATGCAAGAGAAGCACGATCCGACTCGAACGCGACAACCTGAGCTGAGAGTCTGGTATTCTCAGCCTCGATACCTTCGAGTTGAGTGACTCGAACCTGAAGTCTAGCGTTCTCACCCACGAGCACATCGACTCGAGCTGCCTTCGTCGACAGGGCGGCCTTCTCAGCCCCCACTACCTCGAGCTGCTGCCGAAGTTCCGTAACCTCTTTCAGGAGGACACGGATAGATGCCTCCTTTTCGGACATCAAAAAGTTTTCGGCTCGCAACCCCTGGTTCTCAGCGAGTAACTCGCTGATGGCAACTCCGGCGAGAACGAGGTCTCCTACGAACCCCTTAAGGAAATCAGGGGACTCGCTCTTCCGTTGCGGTTGAACCGCAACCGCCCCTGAACCGTTCACCAAGGTTTTGGGAGCCGGCACGGCGAGCGGAGGACGGAGAGTGGTTTTGGGTGGTGTTTCGACGTTATGTGATGCCACGATTTTTCCCTTTCTTTCAGTTGACTGCTGTGACCCCTTGGGATCCGAGATGGCCGCAGGCTTTTTCGCCGGCGACAACGCTTTTTCAGGTGACATATCGTAGACTTGGGAGAAAATCCTTGTAAGTTCGCCTGTCGTAAAAAACTTAGTCAAGACAACTGCATCATCAGGCAAACCCTGCATAACGACCTTCTTTTTTACAGCATGACCCATTTGCTCCGTAAAAAACACCATCCCCACAGATGCAGGGATGCGTCCTCTGGATGCACCCTGGATGGTACGACCCAGGAGGCTTCCACGGCCCATACTGATCATCCCCGTCATCCTTTTGGGGACCAGCCCAATGACGAGCAACTGCTTCCCGTCTTGGACCAACTTTCGTGCCTGTTGCACGAGATCTTTTTCTTCCATACTTCTCCTTCTTCTTTCAATTTACCTACACCAGCTCGATAATACAGTGCCAGCAATTCATCAATAGATTACAACTTTTTTAGCACTTTGTCAAGTTTCCGTATCTTCCCTTCGCAGACTATTATGAAGTTGTCATGCATCTTTTTCAGCTTCCCTTTCGGCATCTTGGTGAAGGCTTTCGCCGCCTCCGCAGAGCTATTCTTGAAGTCTATGTCTTTCGCGAGGATTGCGGGACTGACTTTCAGAGCCTGATCGTTGATACCGAGTAGATACAGCCCCGAGAGCCTGCGCACACGAGACAGCGCCACATATCCCTGCCCATACTCGAACACTTGCGATAGGTCCATGACCGCCGCATCCAGACTCATCCCCTGGCTCTTGTGCACTGTCATCGCCCATGCGAGTCGCAGTGGCACTTGAGTGATCTGCCCGCGGATCTTGCCATTCTCCTCGACTACCCAGTCCATAGGAGCGACCACGATATTGCGCCCGTTCTTACACTTCACTATTGGGTTCCCCGAGAAGGCATCGAAGTCTATGACTACTCCGAGTGTGCCGTTCACAAAGTGATCTTTCTGGTTGTTCTTCGTACACATAACGACCGCACCCACTTTAAGAACAAGACGCTCTGGTGATAGGCAGCCCTTCTTCAGAGTCTCTATGACTTTCTCGTTCCCACTTGCAGTCATCGTGAAAGTCCTCGCCTCTTCTTCAAGCTTGGCGAGCTCTACATCGTTGACCGAGTCTACATTGAAGTTGTGCGAGAAGAGCTTGGTGATGTCATCGGGCATGTCAGACTGATCGATCGCACGTGAATTGATGTACCTCATATGGTCATCATCTACCGAGTCACTGCGGATAGCAGATAGCACAGATAGGAAGTCCTCATCATCTTGTCTGTGCTGTTCTGTCAGGTAGCATGTGATAGGACTGGCTCTCTCCCAGGCACTCGACTCGTATGCAAATATTTGTGAGGAAGCAGGGTCAGATATAAGTTGCCCCTGTTTACTAGGTTCCTCGCGCTTTATAATCGGTGGTAACTGGAAGAAGTCTCCAACTAGTACTATCTGTATACCCCCGAATGGTTCGTCTATCTGTTTGATCTCTCTGCACACGAGCTCTATCATATCGAGCATGTTACTTGAGAGCATCGAGACTTCGTCAATGATGAGGACCCTCGTCTTCTGTATGCGCTTGTTTATGTACTCGCTACTCGTGATCTTGTCGAGGTCATATTTGTCGAGCTTGCTCTTGATACCAATACCGCTCCAGGAATGGATAGTCATCCCGCCTATGTGCGTGGCGGCGATGCCAGTCGAAGCAGTGATCGCAGGCTCGACACCCAAGCGCCGCAGATAGTCCACATAGGCATTCACGGTATGCGTCTTGCCAGCACCAGGCTCACCAGTGAGGAATACATTGGCACCAGTTTTGAGGATATCGAGCGCTTGGCTTTGGGTCATGTAGTGTATTCTACTACATCTTCTCTGGAGTCTGAATGCCAAGTAGATAGAGGCCGTTCTTCATAGTCTGGTAGAAAGCAGAGACAAGTGCTACGCGGTAGGATGAATACTCACTCGCCTCATCGAGCACTACGGTGTTCGCATAGAAAGAGTTGAACTGGCTTGCAAGCTCGGTCAGGTATGTAGCGATATGGTGAGGCTCGAGTTCTGTGTATGCATGTACTACCACTTCAGGGAATTGGTAGAGCTTCTTCTCGAGATCTGTCACGTCGCTCGGCGCATTCGTATAGTCTGCTGCGATATTGACAATCCTTGCCTTCTCGAGTATTGAGTTCGCACGCACTGCAGTGTACTGCAGGTATGGACCGGAGTCACCCTCGAACGATGTCGACTTCTCTTGATCATAAATAATATCAGAGCCGAGCGATGAGCGAAGTATCGAGTACTTGATGCCGGCCACTCCTACGATCTCTGATATCTTTCTCTTCTCTTCGTCTCCCAACTCGCGATCATTCATTTTCTCCAGAACTGTATCGATAGAGTCGTGGATCATGGACTCTCCAGTAATGACGTTACCCTTACGTGAAGACATCTTGCCTGATGCGAAGCGCATCATGCCGTGAGTCACATGCTTCATCTTGCTTCCATATTCTGGATAAATAAGGGAGATCGCTTTCGCGACGACTCGCATGTAGTCGCCCTGCTCTACAGCAGTGACTACGAGAGACAGGTCAGGGCGTGCTTTTTCAAACTTTGTAACGGTGAGGCCAAGCTCTTTGGTCTCGTATAGTGGTATGCCGGCAGATGTGATAAATACGCGAGTATGGAGCTTGGGATCATACTTCTCTCCTTTGAAAACTACGGCGCCTTCAGACTCTTCAAATATTTTTGGGGTGTTTTCGTTCACAATCTTCATGCCGATAGGCGCCATCTCAGACTCGAAGAAGTAGTGCACGAACTTGGTACCGAGTATCTTGTATATATCTTCAAATGCTTCGAGTGTAATCTTGCGACCCCAGTCATAGATCTTGTTCACTTCTTCATCGCTCCTATCGTAAACCTTTTTATTTATAGTATTGATTGCTTCTTTGGCCTGCTCACTCGTCTCGTAGGCACCACTTCCTTTCGCATAACAGTCACCGATATATTTAGCGACTTCTGATGCTGTGCCTTCTCGCATGCCATCCTGCATGATGCCATATATAGCTTTGGCCACATGCGGACCCACGTCACCCTGATAGTTCGAGCGAATAGTTTCTGCACCTGAGAATTCAAATATACGTGCGATGGATTCACCGATAGCATTCGTCATAAGGTGACCAATATGGAACGGCTTGAAAGGGTTGGGGTCCGTGTAATCGAGTATGACTCGCTTGCCGGCGTATAATTCATTCTTCCCCCAATCCTCACCTGTATTTAAAATACTCTTCACTGAATCAGTAAAAAATTCTCTAGATAAATAAAAATTTATAAATCCTGGACCAGCCACCTCGATTTTATCCACCATGTCAAAGGGACCCTTTGACATCTCGTCGACAATTTTCTGGGCTAGTTCTTTTGGATTCATTTTTAATGTCTTCGCGTGAGCCATTGCTACATTCGTAGAATAATCCCCCATCTTGAGATCTGATGGGTGTTCGAGTGAAATAGTCTCGGCTTGTATGTCGAGGCTCTTCAATGCTTCTCTTATTAGATTTTCGATTTTTGTTTTCATAAATTATCCACCCCGCCTTCGGCACCCCTCAAGAGGGGAATTTTACTTGTGACCGGTGCTACCAAAGCCTCCACGACTACTTGCATCCATCATATCAGCTTCTGCCCATTCTGCAATTTCTACCTTGATAAAGGCCCCCTGGCCGAGCCTCTCACCCTTCTCTACTTTCACTTCGCTATCGCTTATATTATAGACTTGTAGAAGTATCTCATCTGTCTCTCCGCAGTAATCCTGGTCGATATACCCAGTAGTCACAAGCAGCCCCTTCTTCTTTAAGGTACTTGAGCGGTCCTTAATCTCGAGCATGTAGCCTCGAGGAGTCGCGATGATTACATTGGTAGGTAGGCGCTCAAGAGTCTTGGGAGCTATAGTCACATCTATCCTTGAATACAAGTCGAAGGCCACAGCCCCCTCTGTCTGGTATTGAGGTAGTGGCAAACTCTTATCGATTCTTTTAATTTTGATTTGCATGTTATTGTTCTGAAAACATCTTGATAAATTCTTCTAGATCCCCCAGTAAATCTTTAGGATTTTCTTTTATAAATTCGTTGAGTTCATCTTTAGAAAACCATCTTATCTCTTCAACTTCTTCCTCCTGCTTTTTAAACTCGTAACTGCGGTCAACGACAGTAGTGAACCATTGGCCAAAGAAATTACCGTAACTATCACCCAGATGTCTTACTCGATTCTTAGGACCCAAAACTGGGACAAAATCAACTAATCCAATTTCTTCTTCTGCTTCTTTGATTATGTTACTCTCATAAGTCTCACCCTCCTCCACTGTTCCAGCGACAGCCGGACCCCACATACCGGGGCCATGCTTCTTCTTGAAAGATCTTTGCGCAAGTAGTGTATATCCATCTGGTGAAGTAATCCACAGGCCACTGGCACGGATTATATCTACTGGATTTTTATCATTCCTTTCCTTGTAACCTATTATCTCATCTTGTTCATTTACGACAGGAATGCGCATAAATTTATCTTATCATCTTTTTTACCTTACCATAAATCTCCTCATGGATATCTTCGCGGGTGCGAATATCTGTACCCTTTGCACACTGCACCTTGATAAAGTTCTTTAGATTATCTGCGAGCCACAGCGCACTCTTGCGAGAGTTGCTCAGGAATTCAATGTCGGCTTCATGAACATCTTTCTTCTTCTTAAGATATGCACGCTTCTGA
>JBAXNK010000026.1:0-9629 GCA_037133845.1 bacterium | reverse complement strand
CTACGCAAGCAAAGCAGTTTGCTTGCTCCGCCCGCGCAAAAAGAAAAGCCCTAACGGACTTCCTTTTCTTTGCGCAGTCGAAGGGAGTCTTTCGACCTACGGTCGCTGGTGCTTTTCGCTTGAGCTTGCGCCCAAGAACGAAAAGCCTTTCTCGTCCCTACGCAAGCAAAGCAGTTTGCTTGCTCCGCCCGCGCAAAAAGAAAAGCCCTAACCGACTTCCTTTTCTTTGCGCAGTCGAAGGGACTTGAACCCTCAACCTCCCACGTGACAGGCGGGTGCTCTAACCAGTTGAGCTACGACTGCAAATATTGAACCTTTAAAACTTAAACGCAAACTTTCCTCCTTTGAGGGTGTCGGCGACAGGGAACGATCCTGTGACCTCAGGCTTATGAGTCCTGCGCTCTACCAACTGAGCTACGCCGACATATACTCTATCATACTCGACAGAGGGACATGGGGCATGTCACTTGCCGACTTGTTGCGGGAGGCCGACTCGAACGGCCGTCTCAAGGTTATGAGCCTTGCGAGATACCACTTCTCTATCCCGCGATATGGAAAATACAGATACTTAGCTATTCTACTCAAAAATAGGAATTTTGCAATCTTATACGACCCGGAGCTCTTCAAAGAAGTTCTGATACATGCGTATGACACGACGCCCTTCAGTCTGAGAAAGTGGGAAATCCGATCCTACATGGGCTATCTGGTTTCTGACCAAGTGAGCATCCCATGCATTCTGTATGCTCTGGAAGCCCCCAGCAGACGCACCTTCGAGCAGCTCGCTAGTAGTGTCCCCAGTAAAACCTCTTTCGCGCAAGGTCTCTTCGAGTAGACTATCGGCCTCTATGATGGCCACGCGCCAGTCAGACTCATTTGCACTCTCAATAAGGGTCTGTATATAGTGCCAGCGTGGATTCTTGTTTTTATCACGCTCATTCGCTTTTTCTAAATTCTCAGCTATCTCGTGCAATATGTGATGTTTCTCTTCAGCTTGTATTTCAAACAATCTAACTAAAGAGAATATGATGATGCCAAGTAAGAATATAGATAGAGTCGAAGATATGAATCCTATAACTGTCCAAGTGTGTGGATTTAGAAGCAGATGCAGGGCCCACTGGAAAATGTCGAGCATTTTAGTAAACGCAGAATCAACATTTGAATTTACCCCTTGATTGAAGTTAGATACTGTATCCATGGATACAGGTATTATACCAATTTTTCAAAATCTTTCCCAATAGTAAATAGTGTATTCTCAGCAAAGTGAGGCGCAGTAATCTGTAGACCTATAGGAAGGCCTGATTCGGAAAAGCCAGATGGCACTGATATCGCAGGCACTCCGGCAATATTGGCGCCAACTGTATAGATATCAGCTAGATACATAGATACCGGGTCTTTAGACATCTCGCCAAACTTCCAAGGAAGAGTAGGTACAGTTGGGGTGATAATAGCATCTACTTCTTTAAATACTTCCTGAAGTTCATTGCGAATGGCGTCACGGACTTTTACCGCCTTGTTGTAATATGCATCATAGTAGCCATGAGAGAGTACATAAGCGCCGAGTAATATACGGCGACGAACTTCTTTGCCGAATCCTGCCCCGCGAGTCTTGGCATAGACATCAAAGAGCTTGTCCCCTTCAGATGATAGTCCATAGCGTATACCATCATAGCGAGCCAGGTTACTGGATACTTCGGCTGGCATGATTATATAGTAAGCAGGGAGTGAGTATTTTAGTAATGATAGCGACACATCTACAATCTCATAGCCTGCGTTCTTTAACTTCTCGCAACTCTCTTCGAAATTCTTGAGAACTTCTTGATTCACTCCTTCTGTCGAGACGAAAGCACGAGGCACACCGATACGCTTTTTCAAGGTAGTAGTTGTAGATACCCTTTTGCCTGTCGGAACCGAAGTGCTGTCCATAGCGTCATATGCGTTGATCACATTGAAAAGTATCTCAGCGTCGGCGACAGTCTTGGTCATCGGGCCCACTTGATCAAGAGAGCTTCCCATAGAGATGATCCCCGAGCGTGACACCGTACCATATGTAGTCTTGAGACCAACGATCCCACAGAACGACGCAGGCTCACGGATCGAGCCCCCCGTATCACTACCGAGCGATACAAGCGCGCCATTCATCGCAACTGCTGCTGCCGATCCCCCACTTGAACCTCCAGGGACGTAGTCAGGGTTAATCGGATTCCTCGTGATACCATACGCAGAGCTCTCAGTCGAAGACCCCATGGCAAACTCATCCATATTTGTCCTACCGAGGAACACTGCCCCCTGTGACTTCAGCTGAGCCACAACTCCTGCATCGTACGTAGCCTTGTAGTTCTCGAGGATCTTAGAAGAAGCAGAAGCTACGTGCCCCTCGAAAAGCATATTGTCTTTGAGTGCAACAGGGATACCAGTCATGAGTGTCGCGCTACCATCTGTGAACATCGCCTGCGCGCGCTCTGCCTGAGCCATCACATCCACATACACCTCGAGATACACGTTGAGTTCACTATTCTTTTCTTTGATCACCTTAAGATACGCATTGGCTAAATCAAGAACAGTATACTCACCTGCCTTGAGTGAGTCGTGAGCTTTCTCGATTGTTAAATTTTTCAAATCTATGTTCATAATATTAGTATGTATTTGAGATAGGTATTAGATATTATAGACTTACAGTATCTGCTTTACTTTCAGATATCCGTCTTGAGTTTTCGGCATCTCGGCAAGAATCTTGTCTGTACAAGCACCCGTAGTATTCGTCACAACATCTTCACGCATAATGTTATGGAGCAGGTGGTCAGTCGGGGCTTTGCCACTTTCGGGATTAGAATTGCCATCAAATTCTCTGATCTGATCGACATAGGCAAAGACAGCGTCGAAATCATGAGCCATAGACTCAAGCTCCTCATCACCCATATCTATACGCGCCATAACAGCAAGCTTTTTCATGTCTTCGAGATGCATAACACTAGGATAGCATGGATTTGATGTTTTTTAAAATCTTAAATCCGTTACCATGAGAGAGTATTCCTAGATAAGATTCAGCTGTATTAGGCTTAGGATTATCTCGCAAATTTTTCATCATTCTTATTTTTGTGCTGGTCCTTAACACCCTATGATCTGGGAACAAAACCCAGCCCAAGAAATCAACCCCGGAAGCAATTGTCTTTATATAAACTTTATGAGGATGCAGGGAAAGCTTGAGCCGATCTTCAAGAAAACTATTTATTTCAGGCAGTATTTTTACGAGCCCATTCTTGTCCTCTGACAGAATCACAAAATCATCAGCATATCTGATATAATATTTTGCCTTTACTTTATGCTTCATGAATTGATCAAATTCATTCATGTATATATTCACAAGGAGCTGTGAAGTTAAATTTCCTAGCGGTAAGCCCACTTCCGCTAGGCAAGACCTAGTGGAGAAGCTACCAATAATCTGCGAGAGGAGCCAGAGGATATCTTGGTCTGGTATGTATTTATCTAAAGTTTCTATTAATACTTTCTGATCGATCGAGGCGAAAAACTTTCGGATATCGCACTTTAAAACCCAAGCTGTTCTTGTGTGATTCTTCGACACTTTATATGAAAACTCTCTAAGCCTGTTTACTGCCCTATGTGTTCCCTTGTTTACTCTACAAGAAAACGAATCTGAGATAAATGTCCTATCAAAGAAAGGTTGCAATACTCTATATATCGCATGATGGAGCAACCTGTCTCGAACTTTTGCTTTATGTATATCCCTGGGCTTTGGGTCTGAGATCTTGAACGCTTCATATAGAGAATGTTTGTATGTTTTGTTCGCTAAATCTTCGTGAAGAGAAATTATGTTTGCCATTAGATTCCTTTGAAATTCCTGAACATCTTTGCGAGATTTCTTACCCAAAGTAAACTCTTCCCATGCCAGGAGGAGATTTTCGAGAGAAGTGATATATTGGTATGTATGAATACATTGAATGCGACAGGGCATATTAACCATTCTACCCCCCCCCCCGCTTTTGCCGCTACTGGCAAAAGCAAAAAGTTGTTATCTAGTATGGATTAGCTTCTATGAAGCGTTGCCTAAAATACATAAATATACACTGGGACAAAAGATTGATACTTTATTTATCGAGGTTATAGAGGCGATATCGATTGCCACTTTTCTCGCTCGTGAGGAAAAGCAGCCATGGATCAGACTTGCGATCAGAAAAACAGATACCCTGAAAATATTGCTTATGGTTTTATGGGAAGCAAAATCCATTGATAATAAAAAGTACATTAACTTATCTGTAAAAGTAGAAGAGATCGGCAGGATGCTTGGAGGTTGGAGCGGACAAATTGCAAAGCAAAACTCCCCCGCCATACAGACGAGAGAGAAATGATATAGAGTTGCGGAGACCGCCGAAGGACCAATTGTCGTTCCAGTCATTGTCGTTCTGGTTGACGTTCACGTTGCGCTCGTCGTCGTTCCACCGGTTGAAGGCTCTCGTATGAAGCACCGTCTGTGCCACCACCTGTAGAAATACTCTCTGGGTTGTATCGTATTCTGTATATTAAATACATTAGGGCTTCATACCAAGTATATTCATTTTTTATGAAGTGCTACATATATCACTCTATTTGAAACCGTAGTCTCAAATACTCTCGACATATGGATACTGGGTTCGGTAGCAGAAAACCTTGATCTTCTACATATTAACCTACTTCCGATATTTATCATATCACGAAAAGAGCCCCGCCTGATGTGTTTCCACACCATGCGGGGCCCGGGGAAGAGCAAAGGGCAAAGTGTCAAAAAGACCACAGTACCCAAGCCCAAAGAACTACTTGCGGAGACCGCCGAAGGACCAAAGGCCGAACCAGCCACGGCCGAACTGGCGGACGAACACGAAGCGCCCGCCGTCGCTCCACCGGTAGAAGGCTGCATAGCACCATTTACCTTCACGATCCTTCCAGTGAGTGGCATTTGGCGTGTTGTCCGCGAAGGCCTTGTCGGCCTCGTTGACCGCACAGAGCGAGTACGGATCGACGGGCTTGAGCCCGAAGAACTCGTACTCCTCTTCAAGGCGGTCGTCACTGATGATGCCGTCTACGTATGCTTCGGGGCGCGGTTTTAAGAATACAACTTCCGCCCCCTTGCCTTCGCCTTTGGACATCGAAGCAACGACAGAATCGGTGACGTACTGCTTCCGACCCGTGGCAGCGAGTGCCTCCTGCGGAGTGAGAGTCCGATTCACCTCCTCGACGATCGCACGAGTGATCAATTTGTTCACCGCTTCCTCCACCGAGGGCTTCCACTCTCGCACAAACTTTGTGAGAGCAGGATAGAAACCTTCGTTGGAAAGTTTTTTTACGATGTCGAGCACGAGCCCGAGCATCCGGGGTTTTATCCCAATTAAAGCCCGTGTTAACGGGCCGAGCATGTCGCTTTTCGCCATGTTCTATTTCTCCTTTCAAGAGCGCCTGTATTCCACGGTTCCCGTAGTCATAGCCAAGAAATGCCTATATAATTCAAGCACCTTTTGGCTATGACTACTTGTTCACAAGTAGTTTTTAAAGAACATATTACTCTAGAGTATTATACACCTAAAAGTCTATGTTGTCAATGATAAAAATTCTACTTCATTCAGTATCTTTACTCTGAGTTTCTCTGCATCTTTGTACTTACTACCTGGCTCATCACCTGCTACTACATAGCTCGTACTCGCAGATACAGAGCTCGATACTCTACCCCCGAGAGATACTATCTTCTCTTTGGCTTCATCGCGAGAAAGAGAAGAAAGAGTACCAGTGAGTACGAAAGTCTTGCCTTTTAGTTTACCCTCGCCGTGGGTACGAGTCACCTTCTCGATCCGTACACCGTTCGATATTAGTTTATCTACAAAAGCCACGTTGCTCTTGTCGTGAAAGTATTCATGCACACTCTGTGAGACAACTGGGCCTATATTCTCTATACTGTTTATCTCATCTGCATCTGCGGAAATAATTTTATCTAAAGTTTTAAAGTGATTCGCAATGTCTTGTGAAGTCTGCTCACCAACATGGATGATACCGAGTGCATACAAGAATTTAGAGAGAGGAACCTTCTTGTGCTCTTCAATAGAAGTGATTATCTTCTCAGCAGATTTCTCGCCAAAGCGCTCGAGGCCTGAGAGATCCGACACCTCAAGGGTAAACAGATCAGCAGAGTCACTTATAAGCCCTTCGTCTTTTAGCCTATCTAATATCTTAGGTCCTATTGTATATATCTCAAATACATTTACAAAGTGCTGCATTCCGCGTGAATTCTTGGCTGGGCAATTTTTATTTGTGCAGTAGTACGCAACTGACTCACCTAATCTTTGCTCAACATCAGAACTACATACGGGGCAAACATTTGGCATCTTAAACTTCTTTTCTTTGCCTGTGCGCATATTATCAAGTACTTCAACTACTTCAGGTATTACATCTCCAGCTTTCTGTATCACAACAGTATCCCCCACCCTAAGTCCAAGCCTCTCTATCTGATCCATATTATGCAGTGTTGCTTTTGATACAGTTGATCCAGCCACAAGAGTAGGCACGAAATGAGCAAGCGGAGTAAGCACTCCAGTGCGCCCTACATTTACCGTTATGCTTGTGACTGTGGTAGTTGCGCGCTCAGCCTGATACTTATAAGCCACCATATAGCGTGGTGCTTTACCAACTACACCCAATACTTCTTGTGAATCAAGGTCGTCTATCGAGATCACAATACCATCAGTACCATAAGGTAACCCAGGGCGATCCTCCTCAACGTCATCTATAAAATCAAATATCTCTTCTAGATTTTTACTTTTCTTTTCATATTTAGTTAGAGTAAATCCGAGCTTGCGCAATAAATCGTGTTTTTCAGAATGCGCATTTACACCTTCGGTCTTAGTCACCAGATCCCAAGCAAAGAATTCAAGTCCACGCTCGGCCACAAGTGATGAGTCTAGCTGACGCAGACTCCCAGCAGCAGCATTGCGAGTATTAGCAAATGGTGGCAACCCTTTAGATTCTTGTATCTTATTGAGCTTGGCCCAGGACTTCTTGGGCATAACAACCTCCCCGCGAACTTCTAGGTGTCAAGATATCCCACCATCAAGATGCATAGGAATATTCTCAACCATTTTCAAGTTCTCAGTTATATCTTCGCCGATGAATCCATCTCCACGAGTTGCACCACGCACAAACACACCATTATCATATATTAAAGAAACAGCCAGTCCATCAAGCTTCAATTCCGCAAAGTAACATCTTATAGGTGACCCTAGGATTTTCTCTGATCTCACTTGCCAATCCACAACCTCATCTTTGCTAAAGGCATCATTTAGTGAGAGCATCCGGACATCATGCTTAACCTTACTAAATTTATCCAATGGCTTACCTGCCACACGGTTGACTGTGTCATTCTTAGTCTTAAGATCTGGGTAACTAGATTCAAGGGCCTTGAGTTCACGATTGAGCGAGTCATACACATCATCTGTCACAGAAGGATTGTTCACCACATGGTACTCATGACGCAAGCGAGAAATCTCTTCCCGAAGATGCTTTATTCGGTTTTTAGCTTCATTTTTATCCATATATTAGTAAGATATCTTAATCTCTCTTTCCACTGTACGCAGTGAGGTCAAAGTACAGATATTGTAACCCTTCGCACTCACATTTGTAATTATCGGAATGCCTGCCACCTTGGTGACAGTTATATTAAAGCATGGGTCGGAAGTCGCAGCAAATAGTGCTGTAGGTGCTATCTTGTACCCGTCAGATCTGAGCCCGGTAGGGCTTGTGACATTTAGAGCTATCGTAGCGCCATTCTTATCTACTCCGCAACTCCAAGCTGCCACAGTAGAGTCTAATGGGATTTGTGTTTGATTGTCTGCATATAGACCACACTCTGTAGCAGTATCTGATTGATAGAAAGCCGTTTGAGAATCACGAGTAACCGAAGTCAGGACCAGCTGTTTATATGAAGCATTCGCAAGACCAAGAGCAATCAAAGAAATAATACTGATGATCGCAACAGTGAAGAGAATCGCATACCCGCCTGCAACGTTATGCGTAGCATTTCGGGCAGGCCCGCATTGTTTTTGTATATTTTTCATAATCATTAACTACTCTTTTGCCAATTAAGAAGACTAAAGCGTAGAACCCGAGAAATTGGTAATCCTCCATTGTCCCAAGATACAGTGACGGTAACATCAAGCTCATCGCTATTGGTACTATTGATTTTCATATTTATCTTTCTTTTAAAAGGACTGGTTACAACGACAGCGGGTGTGCGATATGTATAGAAATCATTGAAAGTCGCATCCTCATCGTAGTTTAGTGTAGGGCAAACTCCAGCAGGACAAATCGTCGGAGGATTGAATGATATATTTGCTGGCTCAAAGTAACAACCATTGGCCAAGAAGCATGAAGTCGAACTCCCATTACCGTATCCATATTTGTTCAAGAATGTTACCCACCCTACCCCACCAGCATTTATATGGAAAGCTACGTTGTCTCGATCATTCCTGACATAGTCAGCGATCTCCCGAAGCAGGTAACTTGCACTGATCTCGTTCTTGGCATAGCGAGCAGAGAAAACACTGCTAGATGTCAGAGTCAGTAGCGATGAGAGGGCAAGAGTCAATATGAAAACTGCAACCATGGTCTCTATGAGAGTAAACCCGGTAGTGAGTTTTGGCGAAGCACCTTTGGTGCGCGATGAAATCGCATCGCCAAAATCTACTAACCGGGTGAACCATTTATCAGATTTAAAATTATCTTTTTTCATATTATTCAGCTGAACGCTGTGAAGCAAGCGTTTGTATGGCAAAAGAGGCATACTGGTCTTTAACCTTTACTCGACCCTTCATTATAATATACACGCTGGGCTGAGTATTATCAGCAGAATCAGACCCCTTGACGAAGAACTTCAATACTTGAACATCAACATCTGGAGAAGTGAGATCTATACAGTTGTTCACTGTGTCACACTTCTGTAGACTATACGGACCGCTACCAGCCCTCTTGTAAGCAGTATCTCGAGCCGTTAGGTGCCCTGCTGGGGTAAACACAATAGCTCCTCCACCCACATTGCCAGAAAGTGTGCAGTCATTGTTGGCAGCTACAGGTAATACCACGCTACTCCCAGCTGCGACACAACTATAATCCTTGCCCACTCTCAATGAACGGGACATATCTTCCATAGCAAAAGACACGTTGTCCATAGCAGATCTTAGTGATTCGGATTTTCGAGAAGAGTCAGAAGCCACAACTAGAGACCCGAGAGCCATAAGCATAATAATCACGAATATAGATGTCGAGACCATTAGCTCAACAAGAGTGAACCCGGTAGTGAGTTTTGGCGAAGCACCTTTGGTGCGCGATGAAATCGCATTGCCAAAATCTACTAACTGGGTGAACCCGGTATTCTTTTTTATTATTAATTTCTGCATATTATTGTGAACTTATCTGTCCGGTGGTCCATATCGTTATTAGACGTGTTCTGCGATTTGTACCTGACTGACCATTAGATACCTCAATCTTAACATGGGAAAGAGGTGTAGAGTTGTTACAAACTGAACCTCCAGATGGTCGGTAACAGAATACCGCAGTTGGATTTGGGCGAACGAAGTATATATCCATATCATCCCCTA
>JBAXNK010000025.1:0-9747 GCA_037133845.1 bacterium | reverse complement strand
TCTTTCTGATAGAGGAATGTTACAGGAAGGTTGGGGCAGAGAAGATGACGCAATGGAAGATTACGAAAAGGCGCTACAACATAGCCCAGATAATGCAGAGGCAGCGGTAAACTTGGGAACAATATACTTCCGAAGAGGAAAGCTGAGGGAGGCAAGAGAACTTTATAAACAAGCCCTCGACATTGATCCTAAGTACTCTCTAGCCTGGTTTAACCTAGGTAATGTAAACGAAGAACTTCACAGTCAGCAAGAAGCGCTCATATGCTACGAGAGATCTATCGGATGCCCTACTCCATATCCAGCCGCTTACTACAATATGGCAGTATTAAACCAAAAAATGGGCAATATAATGCAGGCAATAATAAGCTACAAGAAGTTTATCGATATCGCCGATCCTAACGATTCATCAACTGAAACAGCGAGGAGAAATGTCGAGAGGCTTATAAAAGGAAAGCTGGTCACCGAGGAATAGCTACTTATCTAAACTCTTCAATACTTCAAGATACATATCTTCCACGATCTTCTGTTGGTCTTTACCTGTTTTCGCGTAGTGATCAAGCCCTGGGGCAGAGTTCACCTCGAGTATGAAATACTTATCAGGCTTTTGATCCAGAGTCCCCTTTGCAAGCATCAGATCAACTCCACATAGACGTAATCCCATGTCAGCAGTGAGTTTAATCGCGAGCTTCTTGAAATCTTTATGTATACTACCAGTCACATCGACAGAGTCCCCACCGGTCGACAAATTGGCATTGTCGAGTAGATATACGAGTTCCCCCTTTTTAATAATTGATTTAATCGTGAGACCTTGAACCGCGAGCTTATTCTTGATGCGCTCGTCTTTGATATTGATAACCGTATCACGGCCAGACCTAACGAAAGACTTCTGCTTCTGAGATAAAAGCTCCTTGATACTAGAGGCGCCGTCCCCCACCACAGATAAAGGCTTACGAAGATAAGCGGAGATGACTTTGTTATCAAGCACTACGATACGATAATCGTGCCCTGTGATGAACTTCTGAACTTGAGCTATCCTGTCGTGCCTGAAAATATCCCTAAGTGCTTTATGAAATTGGGACTTGTCGTGCACAAGCGACACCCCCACACCCTGACTACCGCTGTTAGGCTTCACTATGACTGGGAAGCCGAGCTTGCAGGCATACTCATATGCCCTATCTACCGTCCTGTCTGAGCCTATAGCACGAGCCCATTTGTCCGAGTAGAAAGCACCAGAGGGTATAGTAGGATAGCCCATCTTCTTCATAAAGAAATATGCGTAATCTTTGTCACGAGCGACATCCGATGCTCCCATCAAGTTCAAATCGAGTGTATTGTAGCGAAAGTAGCGCCTGCGACCACTCTCAAATGTCACCTGGGCGACTATCCCCCAGTTGGGTTCGATCAAAACCTTCGCGCCGATTTTGGGTGCGATCTTCTTGAGTATTGCGCCCATGAATGGTGTTTGCTTTTTCTTCATACAAATAGAAAAATACACAAGAGGATTCTTGTGTATTTTATGTTTTATTATCCTTCGATAGTGACTCCAGCTGAGCGAGCAGATCCTTCTACGATGCGCATAGCACCTTCGATGTCTTTTGCGTTCAAGTCGGGCATCTTCCTCTGCGCGATTTCCATGACCTGTGCACGAGTGATCTTGCCTACCTTGCTAGCATTCTGCTTCTGAGAGCCCTTCTCAATGCCTGCGGCCTTGAAGATGAGCTTGGATACTGGTGGAGTAGTGACACGTATGTCATAAGTGCGGTCTTCGTAGACGAGAACCTTACATCCCACGATCTCACCTGCCATAGCCTGCGTCATAGCGTTGAACTTCTGACAGAACTCAGCGATGTTCACACCTGCCTGACCCAATGCAGGACCCAACGGTGGCGCAGGAGTCGCCTTGGCAGCTGCAATTTGTAATTTGATATTTTTAGTGATTTTCTTTGCCATATAATGATTTGTTTTATTAAATGATCCGCCAGCTGGCGGAGAAAGCGTAACAGGGGGAAGTATAGCCTAAATCTTCTTGATCTGCAAGAAGTCGAGCTCGACTGGTGTCTCACGACCGAACATAGACACGAGAACCTTGACCTTGCCACGCTCACGGTCGACATCGGCAACTTTACCCTCGAGTTCCTTGAACGGACCGTCAGCTATGCGTACGATCTCGCCCATCTCGACATCCATGTGATGCTTGTTGCCCTTGTTCGAAGAATCCATACGAGAGAATATCTCATCTACCTCGCTCTTGTTGATAGGCACAGGATTGACTCCAGCCCCTACGAATCCAGTCACACGAGGAGTGTTACGAACTACATACCAAGAGTTGTCATCGACAATCATATCCACTAGAACATAACCGGGATATATCTTCTCTTCGACTTCGACGCGCTTGCCGGCCTTGATCTTGATCTTCTTCTCGACTGGAACGATGACTGCAAATATCTTGTCATTCATGCCAAGTGAGTCTATGCGCTGCTTGAGATTACGCATGACGGCATTCTCATAACCTGCGTATGTGTGTATAGCGTACCAATTCCTCTCCCCTTTTAGTTCTTGTTTTGCCATATGAAAATGTTATTAAAAAATAATTATCTGTTGAGCAACCAATCTACGCCTTTACTAAACATACTGTCTAGAAAGCCTAGGTAGTAAGCAACGAATGCAGATATAACCAAAACACCTACAGTGTAGAATATGCTTTCGTTTCTAGTAGGCCACTTCACATAAGCCATCTCAGCACGAACTTCTTTTAGATATTGAATGATATTGTTCATAAATATGCTTATAATACTTGGTAATATGGGCTCTCTTATTAAAAAACACCCCGGAGGGCTTAGATGTATATAGTACGCCTTTACAGAGGAAAAGTCAAACACAAAATCCCCTGCTTGGCTATCAGGGGATTTTAGAGGCTTATACTGTCTACTTTATCTCAAAACTGATCGTGACGTTCGAGGTGATCTTGTTCTCGCCCTTTGGAAGATCAGGGGCAGGAGCTGATACACCAGAGCTCTTGTTCATGACAGAGTCTGCGTACATGAGTGGATAGCCACCACCTGAATTATCAGAGAAGCTTGAGATCTCTCCAAGGTCTACACCAAGCTCCTTGGCTAGAACTTCAGCTTTCGCGCGAGCGTCCTTGATAGCTATGGCACGAGCTTGTTCCTTTAAGCTATCTTCGTTGTCTATGGAGAAAGTAGGTCCAGAGATGTCTGTGATGCCTAGATCAGCAAGACCTGTGCGGACAGTGTTGGCACTATCTACCTCACGAACCTTGATAGTGACAGACTGGGAAGCTGTGTATCCAGTAACCTTCTGGCTTGGCTGTGGACAAGGGTACGTGAAGCAAACGATCTGGTCAGTTGAATACTTGGGATAAACTCCACCGTATTCTGACTTGATATCTTTGTCATCAATCTTCTGATCTTTCAGATATTTGAGGACCTTGGTAAGTGAAGCGTTGAGTAAGCTCTGTGCTTCCTTGGTAGTTGTGGCATCCTTGGTGACATTCACTGTGATAGTAGCGATATCAGAGACAGCAGTCACCTCCCCCTTACCACTGACGGAGATACTGTTCAGTGGTGTTGAACCACGACCGATATAGCGACCGGCCTTTACTTCATTGATAAATAGAACGAGAACAAATAATGATAATACTGCTGCAAGCGCTGTAGACGCCTTTATAAAATGCTTGTTACTAAAAAGTGTATCCATGCTTGTATTATAGCACTTCTACTCCCTATTCAAAGCCTCAATTGGGTTGAGCTTCGCGGCATTGCGGGCGGGGAAAACTCCGAAAATCACGCCGATAATCATAGATACAGAGATAGATAAGACTACACCCCAAACAGGTACTACGAACTTCCAGGCAAGACCTAGGGACTGAGCGACTTTGGCTACTATGAATGCTAACCCTGCACCGCCTAGAACCCCTATAATGCCTCCTATGAGCGTCAGGAGTACCGCTTCGATAAGGAACTCGTACAGGATGTCATCATTCTTCGCACCTAGGGCTTTCTTCAAGCCTATCTCCCCTATGCGCTCTGTCACTACGACATACATGATATTCATGACACCAACACCGCCAACTATGAGTGAGATCGAAGCGATAGCGATGAGCAGTGCAGTAACAGCAGTTAAGATGGTATCAAAAGTTCCTAGACTTTCTGATTGAGTCTGAACTTTAAAATCATCTCGCACTGGATCACTGATATAATGATTACGGCGAAGAACGTCCGCGATATCGAGAGCAGTCTGATCAGCCTTACTATTATCAATCAACTGCACAACTGAGTAAAACAAGTAGTCCACACCCAGAATCTTCTTCTGAAGAGTACTGATAGGAACGAAAACTTGAGCATCATCATTGGAAAATCCAAAACTACCACGGAATGCATAGGTGCCAATCACTTCGAAGTTATAATCCCCCACTCTTATGTGTTGACCTATAGGATCTACGTTCCCAAATAGATCAACCGCGATATCATGCCCCAGAACTGCGACCTGAGACAAGGCCTTGTCTTCTTGCTCTCCATAGCCTCTACCTTTTTCTATCACACCCTTATCTATGTCAAAGCGACTCGCGTCTGCACCAAAGATAAAAGTACTCTTGGACACATTGCCATACGTGACAACTTGCTGACCCAACATGGCCCCATAGGCATTGGCGACATTCGCAACGTTCTTGATATCTACTATATCTTTGTGTTTGAGTGTAGTTATAGGGACAGCGTTCGTCGCAGAATTGTTGGGGGTACTACTACCACTCGGACTGTTTGCTCGAGCTTTGGTTGAGGCTGGAACTGAAGTCTGGATGATGACAGTATTCGAACCAAAAGCATCAACTTGAGCTTGGATATAGCTCTTGAAGCCTTCTCCAGAAGAGAGCACAAGTATCACCGTACCGATACCGATCATGATACCAAGAACAGTCAAGAAGGTTCTCGATGGACTTGCTGTAATACCTTTAAATGCTTGTTTTAAGTATTTGTTCATAATATTTACTCGTATCGTAGCGCAACTATAGGGTCTAAACGTGAAGCCTTGAGACTTGGATAAAGTCCAAAGAATACACCAGTTGCAACAGAGACTCCAACAGAAAGTACTACTGAGAAGATAGATATAACAAAGTCCCAATCGTAGCCTAGGTACCGCACGATGATAGCTATAACGTAAGAAACTAGAACTCCTAATATAATCCCAACGATACCTCCAGTGAAGGTCAAGACACACGCTTCAAAGAGGAATTGATTGCGAATCTTACTATTGGTTGCACCTATAGACTTACGTAAACCAATCTCACGAGTACGCTCAGAAACAGTAACTAGCATGATATTCATGATACCAATACCTCCCACGATCAGCGATATGCCAGCCATTAGTCCCAAGAATATACGAAGTGTATCAGTGATACTAGTGAGAATCTTGATAGCATCTGCTAGGTCGCGCACTGAAAAGTCGTCATTGTCAGCGTTCTTGATGTGATGCTGTGAACGTAGAACCCGAGTGATGTCAGCTATAACTATTTGAACATTGGTAGAGCTATCGACCTTGGCGCGAATTGTCTGAACGTAGTCTATCCCTAGAAGTTGTCGCTGTCCGATAACAAAAGGAATAAATACTTGATCATCCTGATTCTGAAAAGCTACAGTGCCTAGCTTCTTCTGCACTCCTATCACACGCATAGGTACGCCACTGTTTACTTCATTATTCAAACTCTGTGCACTATTATGCTGAACTTGGATTTTAACTATTTTACCCAGAGGATCACCACTTGGGAATAACTCGTTAGCAACATCATAACCAAGTACAACCACATTACCCCCTGCGTTACCTTCTTCATCTGAGAAGAAAGTTCCCTTCTCCATCTCCGCATTCTGTACTCTAGGATAGCTGCCGTCAGTTGCGGTAAAGGTCGTATCGACGCTCTGCCTACCGTAGATAATAGTTGCATTGCCACGAACAAATGAGGCAACTGCTGTGATATTGGGAACATTGCCAGGGTCTGCGATAGCTCTTACATCTGCGAGAGACAAGGTCTTTATCTGAACTCCGAAAACTGCTGCAGGTGGCCCCTTCTCATTACTCTTACCGGGAAGCACTCCTACTAGATTAGTTCCGAGCTTGGTGATCTGTGACAATACTAAGGTCTGAGCGCCAGCGCCAAGTGATATTATGATGATAACTCCAGCAACTCCGATGATAATACCCAGAGTAGTCAAAAAAGATCTGCCCTTGCGAGCAAGCAGATCTCGAACAGTGGTTTTAATGTTATTGATAAAATTGTGCATAAGATCTATTCGGCTAGTGCCTTTGAATGAATACGCTCACTGCTAGGCACCTTCTTGTCTGAAATAATCTCTCCGTCACGTATTGTGACAATACGATGTGCATGCATCGCGACGTTCATATCGTGTGTAACGAGTATCACAGTACGACCATCTTTATTTAAATTCTCCAAGATGCTCATAACAGTACTACCACTCTTGGAATCCAAGTTGCCTGTCGGCTCATCAGCAAATATCACCTTGGGGTCACACACTAGTGCACGGGCTATAGCTACACGCTGCTTCTGCCCGCCAGAAATCTGGTTACTCATGAAGTGCAGACGCTCTCCAAGACCAACTGCTTCGAGTGCCACCTTTGCACGATGCTCATGAGTCTTGGGATTTGTATTGCTATAGAGAAGTGGTAGTGCAACATTATCAAGAACCGAAGTACGAGGTAAAAGATTAAATGATTGAAAAACGAAACCAATGCGGTCATTGCGAATGTAGGCAAGGTCATCGTCACCAAATAAACTAGTATCTTCCCCATCAAATAAATACTGGCCAGATGTTGGCCTATCAAGAAAACCTATAAGATGCATTAAGGTAGACTTACCAGAACCAGATGGGCCCATGATAGCCAAGAACTCACCCTCTTCAATAGACAAATCAACACCCTTCAAAACGCGAGTGAGGACCCCACCATTGTCATAATCCTTGGTGATGTTTTTGAGTTCGATTAGCATATAATTTTATTACTTCTTTATCAGCACCACAAACTCATCACCCTCACTAATGCCGCTTGTGATCTCCACTATTCCTCCGTCACCCTCGAGTCCTGTTGTAACGGGAACTTCTGTGAAAGTTTTTGTTTTAGTATTGTTAACTACACGGACAGTTTTCTTGTTCGTAGTACTATCTATCAAAACTGCGCGGTCTGGGACCGCAAGAACATGATCCTTCTCTTTTACTTTGATAGTCATATTAGCAGTCATTCCTGGACGAAGGTCTTTGGTTGCTTCGATGTTTGCTGTAACTTTATAGTTCACTACACCAGAAATAAGAGTCGATGATGGATCTATCTGGCTAACTGTGCCATGGAATATCTTATCTGTACCAAAAGCATCATAGGTGATATCGATCGGCATACCGAGAGATATGCTTGAGATATTGGCTTCGTTAATATTGGATTCAAGATAAATATTGGATACATCCTGAAGCACCATAGCTTCTTTCTGAGCACTTGCAAGCTCTCCAAGCTTCAAGTCAACACGTGTGATAGTGCCGTCAGCTGGAGCAGTTATAACAGTATCATTATACTTGGCCTGAGCACTTTCTACTTGACCCTGAGCTGACACTATGTCTGCGCGAGCCAAGTCTATGTCGGCGGTACGAGCTGAAGACTGCTTTATGGCAAGTTGAGCCTCTTGCTGACTGACAGCTAGCTGCTGCTGAGACAAAGCTGCCTGATATGCATTGTAGTTTGTAAGATATACAGAAGAGTTCTTGTTCGGAATACTTATAGACCAGTTCGCGACACTGTAGCTAGCTGGAAACTTAATAGAAAGTCCTGAGTCGCCTATTGGCTGTGAAATGTTTGTACTAACAATCCCCGAACCAGATACTAGCCCTGAAACAGAAAAGCTAGCTCCACCACCAGTATAGTAAACATTGATCTTGATCACTCCCTCTTTGTCCCCATTATAACTACCACTTATAGTAGGTGCAGTATAGGAAGTAGTCCCGCCACCATCAGGAACTGCTTCAGGAGTAGAATTTAATAGGTTATGATAGGCGTTACTAACGAGTGTCGCTTGGGTGAGTTTGGTCTGATCAAGATTCACTTGTGCAAGCTTGATCTCCTCGGTTGACGCTCCTGCTAGAGTCTGAGCAAGGCGTGCCTGAGCCGCAGCTAGAGCCCCACGAGACTGAGTAAGTATGGCTTGAGCTTGACCCTGATCAAGAGTGGCAAGAACTTGCCCCGTCTTCACCTGATCACCTACTGACACATTGAGCCTCCTAACCACCCCACTTGAGTTGAAAGAAAGATTCAGATCAGTCTTGGAAGTAACTTGCCCCGTAGCCAGAACTGTCTGCTTAAGGTCTATATACGAAGCACGGTCTGTGACAGTATTGGCGGCATTGTTGCTAGGTCTAAAGATAAAGTACCCACCGACAAGAAGAACCGCAACGGCTATTAACCAAAATCGCTTCTTCTTGAAAATACTTTTACTTTTTATCTTGATTTTGTCCATTATTTATTTTATGCCCACAAGCTCTACATCAAACACTAAATCAGCATTGGCAGGTATTCCTGAACCACCAGGAGGATTCGCGCCATACGCTTGATCTGCTGGGATAACAAGTCGACGAGTGCCGCCAACCTTCATACCAGGAATACCATTAGTCCAACCCTTTATAACACCAGAAAGTGGAAATGTAATCGGAGTTGTGCCAAAGTCCTTTGATGACTGAAACACTTCTCCCGTTGCAGCAACGGCACCAGTATAGTGAACGCTAACTGTCGCTCCAGCTAGAACCTCAGCCCCTGTACCAACAACGAGGTCCTTCTTTTCTAGAGTGGCAACATGTGCTACTGGAGTAAAATTTTGTAATAATCTTTTGTTTGTATCCATAGGTTTTTTATTATCTTGATTAGTAATTGTTTGTGATTTTGTTTCTTGGCTAGAAGTTGTGCCTGTAGTAGTTGGAGTCTTGATGGCGTCTGCTAGTGTGCCTGAATCTGTAGGCTTGTTCATAAGAACGTATATAACTGAGCCTATAATAGCTACTACTATAACGAAGGCTGCTACTATACTCATATTCCCCCCTTGTGTATTCTGCTTGTTTTTCTCTTGCATAAATAATAATACTACCGTTAATGATAACAGTAGTATTATATCACAAAATGATTCTAGGGTTCTATTTACGAGCCTCGATGATAGTCGTAGCTACGTTCGCAGGTACGATATCGTAGCGTAGGAATTCCATAGTGAATGATGCGCGGCCTTCAGTCATAGAGCGAAGGTTCGTCATGTATCCGAACATCTCAGACAGTGGTACCACTGCTTTGAGTGCCTGATTCATACCACGAGCTTCCATGCCTTGGATAAGTCCACGCTTCGATGATAGTGAGCCGGTCACATCTCCCATGAATTTATCTGGAGTGACAACTTCAACTTGCATCATAGGCTCAAGTATCACAGGACGAGCCATCTTACAGGCATCCTGAATCGCCATAGAAGCTGCAATCTTGAAAGCCATCTCGTTCGAGTCAACATCGTGGTAGGATCCGTCCACGATTTCGACATGAATGTCGATCACCGGGTAACCGCCGACAACACCGTTGAGGGCTGCCTCGTTGAGGCCTTTAATGACTGCGGGGATGAAATCCTTTGGGATGGAACCTCCCACGGTCTTGTTCTCGATCGTGACGCCCTTGCCCTTTTCATTCGGAGCAAGCTTGATGACCACGTGA
>JBAXNK010000024.1:0-10431 GCA_037133845.1 bacterium | reverse complement strand
ATTTGGAGGTAGGAGCGCAGGAGGCCGTCCACAAGGGGGCAGTCGTGGTGGCCGAGGTGGAAGCAAGAGAACATTTGAAAGAATCGACGTTTCAAGATTCATCAACAAATCTACAATTACAGAGCAGGAAGAGATCTACATACCTACTCATACATTCGATAGCTTTGCTATAGATGCTCGGCTGAAGGCAAGTATCGCCAAGAAGCAGTACATATTCCCAAGTCCGATTCAGGACAGGGCTATTCCTCATGCATTAGAAGGTCAGGACATCATAGGTATCGCGAACACTGGTACAGGTAAAACTGCCGCCTTCCTAATACCTATCATCAACAAGATACTCAAGGATGGTTCCGAGACTGCGATAATCATAGCTCCTACTCGCGAACTTGCAATACAGATAGAAAAAGAGTTCAACGACTTCGCAGCGGGCTTGCGTATATACGCTTGCGTATGTGTCGGAGGTGCATCTATCGTCCCACAGATCAAGAATCTACGCCGTGGAGTAAGTGTCGTTATCGGCACCCCAGGTAGACTCGTAGATCTAGTAGATCGTAAAGAGATCAACCTCTCAGATACCAAGAACGTAGTCCTCGATGAGGCTGATCGCATGCTCGACATGGGATTCCTAACTGACATCACCATGCTCGTAGAGAAGACGCATAAGGATCGCCAGAGCTTCTTCTTCTCAGCTACACTTCCGAAACCTATTGAGAATCTAATAGAGAAGTTCTCCAAGAACCCGGTCCGTATCGTAGTGAAGACTCGTGATACCGCCAAGAATATCGAACAAGACATCATCCGAGTAGCAAGTGGTGCTAACAAGATAGATGTACTCGCAGACCTACTTCTACAGAAAGACTTCAAGAAAGTTGTGATATTCTCTGAGATGAAGCATGCAGTAGAGAAGCTCTCAGTCGAGCTCATCAAGCGTGGCTATAAGGCGGGCTCAATACACGGTGACAAGCGCCACAATGAGCGCCAGAGGACTCTGAAGATGTTCAAGGAAGACCAGATCAACATACTAGTAGCTACAGACGTAGCCGCTCGTGGACTTGATATCCCAGATGTCTCCCATGTCATCAACTACGAAATCCCACAGACTTATGATACCTACGTCCACCGCATCGGCCGTACCGGCCGTGCTAGCAAGAAGGGAGTAGCTCTAACGTTCGTATAAGCAACTATCCCAAAAAGTCCTCCGCAATTGCGCGGAGGACTTTTTGGGATAGTGTGTTAAAATCATTTGATGAATTACTGGCTTATCAAATCCGAAGCAGATTGCTATAGCATTGATCATCTAAAGAAAGATAGGAAGGCTCCATGGACTGGTGTCCGTAACTACCAAGCTCGCAACTTCATGCGCGACAATATGAAGACTGGTGACCTTGTGCTCTACTACCACTCGAGTGCCGAACCTACAGGTGTCTATGGAGTGGCAAAAGTGGCTTCGAAGGCCTATCCAGACCCTACACAATTTGTACAAGGTAAAGGGGATGAAGCGATGGAATATTTCGACCCAAAAGCAACAAAGGACAAACCAATCTGGTATCTAGTCGATATGGCCTACGTAGAGACATTTAAACACCCAGTTTCTTTAACAGAAATAAAATTTGATCCGAAGCTCGAGGGGATGGTAGTTCGACAAAAAGGCTCTAGGCTCTCTATCCAACCCGTCTCAGAAAAACATTTCAAGTATATCAAGGAAGTGCTCGCTCGATTTAAATAACTCGGCTATATTCTTAAGCTTATTTTATAAAGTATAGTGTCGTAAAAGATATATTGTGCGACACTAGTATATTCTTTAACTCCTTATCTACAAAGGCATTTGACTACTCCCCCGAGTGTGTTGTTTCTCCAACGCAGGCATTGAAGGCTTGCACTTGAGAGTTGTAGAGGGCGACATTATCTTTTACTTTTATAACTAAATTATTATAAACTTCCACTAGGGAATTGAAGGTGTCGATTGCAGTATTGTATGAATCACCACTTAGTCCCCCATTATCTATCTGATCCTTTTGCTTGGAGATATCGAGAGACATGACTTTAAGACTGTCTTCATCTGTAGTGATTGTACTATGCAGAGATTCCTCTATAGTGGGACACAAACTCTTAGGCATCCCAAAATGCTGTACTGCCATCCAGATACTACGACCGTCATACGTACCGCGCGCAACGGCCACACCTATCTCTGTATACCGGTTATTTAGGATATTGGCCCTGTGACCAGGACTTGCCATCCAGGCATCTACAAGTTCGCGGTCAGTAGCAAAGTCTCCCATGGCCAAGTTCTCACCAATGACGATGTATTCATAAGATACTTTATCACCCAAGTCAGACACACTCACACCGCTTGGAGATTTGTGCTCGAAATACTGATTATGAAACATATCCTTTATTTTAATTTCTGCCGATCGGTCTAGCTTATAGTTTTCTTTTAATGCAACGAGCCCACCATTGTCTTTCCTATTTTCATTGGTAAGTTCTATCACCTTATCCCTAGATAGTTCTACGGCACTTGCTATATGGAGCTTGGTAGCTACACGTAATGCACCCGGGGTTATACTTGACCTTATTGAGTCTACGACATTGGGTAATTCACCATCTATAGAATTATTGTTCTTGGCTATATCAATCAAACTCTGAACATACTCATCCCTCCTGTTATATATATTGAGTATTTTAGCTTGGTATACATATAGTATTCCACCCAATATAACTAGGAATATAATGGTCTTTTTCATGCTATTTCATCATTACAACTGCTACATTATTAGAAGTACTACTAGGGTCTATATAGACAGAAAGCCTGCCCAGGAAGAAGCTGCTCGCAGCCACGCCCACGATAATGAGTAGGTACAATATGGCTGTTTTATCTACAATCCCCCACCCCTTGATTTTATCCATAAAAACATGTATACTCATATCTACATTATAAATCACAAGCGTTCGGAAAGCGAGCGACAGTTATAAACATATGGCACATAGGAAAGCCGGAGGTTCGGCCAAAAACTTAACAGATTCAAAGCCAAAGTATTTAGGTACTAAGCTTTATGGTGGGCAAACGGCTCAACCTGGATCTATCATCATACGACAGCGTGGTACAAAGATCCTCCCTGGAACCAACACTGGTCTTGGTAAAGATCACACAATATTTGCCCTCAAAGCAGGTAAGGTGACATTCAGCTCAAAGAGAAAGACCGACTTTGATGGTAAGACATCAATAAAGAAAGTAGTAAACGTCATCTAATAAAAATAAAACCCCTTCCGAGGGGTTTTATTTTTATATACCTTTAACTATTATCGAGCAGCTACCCTCCTTGTCCCCTCTTTTTATCTTTACTTTATAGGTGCCAACTTCTTTGATGTGTCCAGGAACTATGTCGTCGATATTAATCTGAACACCAGAAACTTTTAATATCGCGTCTTTAATATCGGCCGCGCTTACCTGCTTGAATAGGTGCCCCTTACCATTCTCTCTGGCCTCTATTGTCACCACCTTATCATTGACTTCGGAGATAAGATTATCGAATATTTTTGCTTCCTCCTCTCTTTTCTTGTTCATACCTGCAAGCTTGTCTTTAAGCTTTGCGAGCTCGGCGGGGGTGGCAAGTACAGCAAGCCCTCGAGATATGAGGACGTTCTGAGCATATCCTTCAGACAAATCTTTAACGTCATATCTTTTACCAACCTTCTGTACATCTTGTAGTAGTATGACTTTCATATATTTCTATGGTTTAGCTTCTAATATACTGAGCGCCTTATCCATCTGAGGATCGATCTTGCTATCAGCATCTTTCTGAGTATAAGGCACTTTAACATCTGGCTCAAGCCCTTTTAGAGATATTGATATTCCATCAGGAGTGAGCCAGTGAGCCACAGTTACCTTCAGTGAGGTATCATCAGTGACATTTATTAGTTCCTGAACTGAACCTTTACCGAAAGTCTTCTCTCCTACAAGAGTCGCAACATGGTTCTCTTGTAGAGCACCTGAGAGGATTTCAGAGGCAGAAGCAGATCCACCATCTACAAGCACCACAAGGTCAAGTGAACCGTCTTTGAAGAGCTTAGGTCCATGGCTACGATAGTACACTGGCTTCTGCTTGGTTCCGAAATCCTCACTTACGATCACCTTACCTTCATCTATGAACAGGGATCCTATGTCTACAGCAGCATCAAGGTATCCCCCTGGATTACCACGTAAATCAATCACAAGCTTATGTGAACCAGAATCTAGGAACTTTTGGACGGCATCTTTAAATAAAGTGGCGGAGTTAGCGGAGAAGCTGTAGAGCTTGATGACGAATACATTGTCTTTCTTGAGTTCGGTGTCTATCGTAGGGATATCGATATTACCACGAGTTATCTTGAATTCGCGAGTCTTATTCTCTCCTGGTCTTATAACCACAAGAGTGACACTGGTGCCCTTGGGGCCACGTATTAGGCTTATGGCCTGATCCACACTCATATCATTTGTTGACTTTGTGTCGATTTTCAATATCTTGTCTCCAGTTTTGATGCCTGCATTCCAAGCTGGAGTGTCCTTCAACGGAGCAACAACTGTCAATATGTCATCCTTCTTGTCTATCTCGGCACCAATACCACCAAATGAACCCTGTATCTCATCATTGAAAAGCTTGTTCTCTTGTGGTGGGAAGAATACAGTGTATTGATCACCCATAGAAGAGGCTAGACCCTTTATAGAACCCCAGACACGATCCTGGTCTGATATCTTGTCTGCATATATAGACTTCTCGCTTAGGATGTTCCAAGCCTTCCAGAAAGTATCAAAATCTGCCTTTGTTTGGAAGGTAGGCTCTTTGTTCCCTATCGATAGCACCTTCTGTATAGCTGGTGCACGGGAATAGCCCACATAAGCTCCAACGCCAAATACTACGCCGATAGTTGCAAGCGACAGCGCTACGTAGGACATGAATCTAAGGTTGATTTTCATTGAAGTTATTATTACAAAGTTATGATTAATTTTCAAGCTCAAGTGCTGATGGCGTGTATTTATTCCTAGGGTCCCAAAGCATCCAAGAAGAAAGCTTGTTCTCATATACTGCCTTCATCTCGGCTTTTATCATAGTATCTGTATATGTCGCACCTAGATTGAAGTCTTGTAGCCATGGTCGGATTTTATTGATATCACTATTGGCTTTAGTAGTTTTTACGACGGCGCCAGCGAGAGCTTTGTTGATAATCTCATACGGATGATCGGCTGGATTCTTGAAGCCATCTTGACCTGGAGGATAGTGCGACGGATAAACCATCGGAGCCAAGAAGTCGAAGTATGGCAAGGCCTTCTCCCAGACTTGGCCTATACCCATGTCATCGGTTGATTCTGTAGTTAGGCCAAATAGATCCGCAGACATCATGACGCTTGGATCCTTCTTTAACTCAGTATTTAGATATTTGAAAAATTTTTCCAAATTATCGCTACGGGTCTCACCTTTAGCTAGATGATAGTTTATATTCTTTACATCTCCATCAGAAGGATAGCGGATATAGTCGAAGTTGATCTCGTCGAATCCATCATTATAAGCCTCACGGGCAATCGATACAGTATAGTCCCAGACTTCATGCTTGGCGGGATCGAGGAACGATAGACCCTTGTGATCCTTCCATACAGTTCCATCACTCTTCTTGGTTATAGCCCACTCAGGCTTGGCCTTGGTCATGTAAGGGTCTTGGAACACCGCTACGCGACCGATGACGTATATATTCTTAGCGTGAAGTGCATTAGTAAGAGCGCGTACATCCGGGATACGCTTCTCTACACTACCGTACTTGGCAAGCACTGGATCTTTCACATAGAACCCAATTCTACCAGTTGAATCCTTTACATCTATGACAATAGAATTCAATTCCGTAGTGTCTATAAGCTTGATCAGTGGATCGCGATACTTTGAAAGACCTGCGACCCAAGCGGAAGAATATATCGCACGAACCTGGTTTGGAGTTTTAATGTGAGTGATAGGTAGATCCTGATCTTTTGGTGACACGACTTTTACACTAACAGGGTTGGCTATTTGTGGGACATCTATCTTGCTAGCAGGAGTACCAGCTGGATAGTCTGGAGCATCAGCCAGGCTTGTATACTCTATACTGCCATAGATCATGGGCACCTTAAAATAGATAATAGCCCCGCAAGATACAACTGCGAGGATACTAAATAGATATACTTTTCTCCGAATCAACTTGTCTTTTATTTGCATGCTACTCTCCAGTTCCTATGTTATCTGTAAATGTTTTATTATCTGCGTCTTTTGGCATGCGAGCACGATACTCCTGATAGAACATATATGATAGATACACAAGTGCGAGGCCCGTGATGATGAACATGAAGCTTCTCCAACTAGAAGGAAAACCTAGAAAGGGTAATATAGCAACCCAGATACCTATAATAAGTAGCGATCTTTCTTTTCTCATATTTGTCCATTATACAGTAATTATCGTGGGGCGACAATCACGACAAACTCCCCTCTCTGCTTGTCCTTGTTTGTATTGAAATACTCTAACAATTCTACTGGTTTTCCACTTACAAATTCCTCAAATTGCTTGGTGATCTCGCGAGCGATCATCACCTTAGACTCTGGAGCAAACTTGTCCAGAGATTCTAGGGTCTTTAGTATGCGGTGAGTAGATTCATAGAAAACATTGATCCGCAGAGATGAGGCTATCTCCTTAAACAGTGTCTCTCTGCCCTTCTTGTGAGGCAGGAAGCCTAGGAATACGAATTCGCTTGCAGATATACCACTCGCGCACAGTGCTGATACTAGGGCACTGGCCCCTGGAATAGGCACGACAGGAGACTCTGGAAGTTCTCTACGCACGCTCTCAACTAATAGTACTCCAGGGTCAGATATGCATGGAGTCCCAGCATCAGATACCAGGGCCAAGTTCTTGCCATCTCGAAGCATCCGAATGATTGCAGACTCTTTGCCCTTTGTACTATGAGCGTGATAACTCATGGTTTTGGTATGTATATCGTACTTCTGCAAGAGTCTGGCTGTAGTGCGAGTATCTTCACATAAAATCACATCAACTTCGCGGAGTATGCGAAGTGCCCGAAGGGTGATATCCTCCAGGTTCCCTATCGGTGTCGCTACTATATATAGTGTGCCAGTATTTTCCATAGTCAGCTGATTATATAAAATAAAATCCTATTTTACTAGTGAGTATCTACCCTGTGTTTATGAGCTCGTCTATATACTAGATAGATAGTACACAGTAGTATGATCACAGTTACGATACCCATGATGGTATTGATAAATCCTGATATGTTGATCCACTCATCACCCACGACATAACCCAATGTCAGAAAGCTGAGTACAAAAATAAAGTTACCTAAAATATCAAACAGCGTGAATTCCCAGAAAGACACTTTCATATAGCCAGACAGGAAATTCACCGGTGTGCCAAATAGCCCGATGATTCTAGATCCGAATATCGACAGGTGTCTATGTTCTATGAAGTACTTCTCTAGGCTCATGAAGAAAGAATACTTCTTGGCATATTTCTCACGCAGTATGTCTTTACCAAACCTCAAGAAGAAGGTGTACGCACATATATCCCCAAAGTAGTTTGCGAGTGTCGCTATGATGAGCGATTCCTTGAAATCAAAGTATTGCTGATTCGAGAAGGCTCCTATGGCTACGAGCACAATATTGACCGGTATCGGCACTATCAATCCTGCCATAAATACAAAGATGAATAGCGCTATGTATTTGTAGAGCAGGATGTATGAGAGTATGAATCCGATAAAAGGGGGCATTATTTTATAAGATTATTCTTAAGGAAGTATACCGCTATTGAACTTTTGACTGAGTCTATAAACACACCTTGGTCAATCTTCGCAAGCTTCACATACTTGCTGATTGAAACATTGGGGTACCGGGTGTTTGATATATTTAGGTTGTCTTTGAGGTAGCCGGCTGGCAGCTTAAATATACTATTGAGATAGTTGAATGTCATCCAAGGCATGACTATATCAACATCTTTCTCAGAAAGAGGAACTTTGTGTCGGAGGTTCTCTACGAGATCTTTATATGAGTTTATATCTTCAATCTTGCGAACATGGTTGTACTCTTTAACTAGTAGCCAACAAAGGAAGAGTAGGAGCGCGATGAGAACCCCGATGATTATCCTGGCGTAATTTGTTTTTATAACTTTATGCATGAGAATGATTATAACATCTTTCTTGATACCTTAAAACGAAAAGTCACCCGAGAGGATGACTCTCCGGGTGATGCTTGTAAGATGTTTTCTCCTTGCGGAAAGGGGTCTAATTCCCTTTTGTACTGTTGTTGAGCTGCCGTTCAGGCCGCGTAGGCGAGCTCCTGCCGACCGAATTCCGGATGCCATGCGACTTCTGCCACAAGATGTGGCGGCGATGCCTTCTTGACAGATGGACGGATCTGGGAGAAGTCGTTCACAAACAGCGTGACAGGAAGAAGACTGGTTGCCATTGCGGTAATGATACTGCCGACGTCTGCACCATCACGATCACCGACGGGACCAGCCCCAATCTGCACGATCGAGTACTCCTGACCCTTCAGTCCCTCAACTTCATCCGAGTGATGGAGGTTATCCATAGCGTATCGGATGTAGTTGTCAGCATTGGCCCATCCGCCCTTGCCGATCTTGTGACAGACCACCATGAATAACTTGCGATCCCCTTCGAAGCCAAACCGAACGGTTGAGCCCAGAATGAGAGGGTGAAGTAGGCTTTGCTTCAAGCGCTCCACGTTCTCGAGACCAATACCACTGAGGTCGTCGAGAGTGTCATTTATGCCCCGAATGATATGCCGTGGATTGCTCCGAGCAGTTATATCTCCAGGAATTACTCTTTTGATCAAAGTATTTCTCCTTCCAATAATTTGGGTTTTGTAATTCTTGTTACGGTACTACAGATTTCTTCCCCTAAAAATTACCACACTCTATTATTGGTGTCAATTTGACTTTTTTCATATTTCTGGCATTATTTGGAAATCCCCGGCACTCCCAGAGCACAAGGGAGATCCAATAAGTTCCCAAACAATCCTCGATTGTCGTCCCCACGATGTCGGGGATTTTTCATTCTTAAATATAAACAAAAAGCCCACCAGCTCGACTTTTTGCCGTGCTGGTGGTGCTTGAAAACTAGAAAAGAGCGAGCCGGGTTCCGAACCCAATCGAACGATCGGGACCGCTCTGAATTACGAGCACCCCGAACGAGAACGGCTTGGTTTTCTTCGGATGAGCGAGGAGCCAGTACTCCGAGTAATCTGGCCGACCACCCGGGAAAAATCTCCGGTAACCTTCGATGGACATCTTCAGATCTTTTGCGACGGTGAACTGATTCGTCCCGCCCGAGACCAACAAGTTGTTCGGGCGAATCCCGATAAACCTCGGCAAGGCCGCGATGAACAGATGATCAAACCCCTTCAATTTTGGGGTTACCTGATTCAGATTGATTCGCGGCCCAATCTGGTGAAAGCCCAGACTCTTGTCCGGAAGTCCGCCTGTTTCCGTCTGGACCGCAAATACTGCCTGCTTGCCTGGTGTGAATACCACCAGGTGATTTGTAAAGAGTGGCTCGTGCGGAGCCACCTCAACGAAACCGAAACCGGAGAACTTGCCGGCACCCGTTTGCAGTGACCACCCATACTGAGGGTAGAGCACTGCACCCTGGCTTCCTCCAAATGTGTCGATCCAGGCGTGGACCTCGCCTTTTGGTGTGTTCTGAGCAGAGAGCCCGGAACAAGCCAGAAGGATACTGCCGATGATTAGCGTAACTTTCTGCATAGAACTTTGTTTCCTTTCGCTGCCATCTTATACCATTCTATGCTGTTTTGTCAAGATTGGTGACCCCACAGAGAATCGAACTCTGATTACCGCCTTGAGAAGGCGATGTCCTAACCGTTAGACGATGGGGCCAATAGATGTAAAATACCAGAAAATAAGCCTTTTGACAAGCATTTATAAAGTGCTAATATGCCCACGGAGGCCTAAATGGCAAGTAAAATTCGTATCACCTCCGTACCAGACGGAGGAGCACCTCTATGGGTGCGACAAAAGTGGGTGGGTCTAACTCTCCCCTTTTGGGAAGAGAATTCCGAGCCACTTGCAAATGTAGGAGCCCTCGCAGAAGGTAAGCTCGAGAGGACTCCTTGTGCAAGTGGCTATACAGTTCGTTGGAGCGATGCAATGGCAGCGCTTCGAGATGGAGATGCTCAGGCGTGGTGGAGAACCAACTTCAATCCTCCACTAAAGAATCTCGTATTCTCGAAAAGCTGCTGTACTGTCGTCGAAAAAGGTTTGAGCTAAAAGCTCTTTCTAGCCACCCCCGTATCAGACAAGGCCCTGGCCTGTCGGTCGGGGTTTTTGTTATATATAAATAAAAATAGCCAGCTCACTTTCGGTGATGCCGGCTACTCTGAAAGTTGTTCG
>JBAXNK010000023.1:0-10488 GCA_037133845.1 bacterium | reverse complement strand
CTCTGTTTATCCATACTTAGGGCTTGTGGGGGTGGTGATTCTCGGATCTTCTGCTACAATAGCCCTACATCGCAGAAGTGCTGGATCGGGCTCCATGGGTCATATAAATGCTGATGATATAGAGATAATAGACTAAATATGGATAAAAAGAACAAAAAATATAGAGATACTTCTTGGAATAAGGTGGCTTCGTGGTATGACGAGGTACTCAAGGATGACGACAGTTACCAGGCGCAAGTGGTAGTTCCGAATCTGGTACGCGTACTAGGGCTCAAGCCTGGCGAAAAGGTATACGACTTGGCTTGTGGGCAAGGGTACTTTGCCAATATTTTCATGAAGAATGGCGCGAAAGTTGTGGGCAGTGATCTTTCGAAGAATCTCATAGAGACTGCTAAGGCGAGCGTAAAGGGGGTAGACTTCTATGTATCTCCTGCGCACAAAGCACCATTCTTGAAAGATAAAAGTATCGATACCATAGTAATAGTGCTCGCTATTCAAAATATAGAAAATGTAAATGAAGTGCTTGCAGAGTGCTCTCGTATTCTAAGATCAGGGGGTAGGGTAGTCCTTGTGCTAAATCATCCAGCCTTTCGTGTGCCACAGGGTAGTGACTGGTATTTTGCTGATGGAGTTCAGTATCGCACTATTGGCAAGTATTTGTCTGAATCTAGAATTTCAATTGATATGAATCCAGGAGAAAGAGACCCTAAGAAGAAGGTCAAGACTATCACTTTCCATAGACCTCTTCAGTACTACATTAAGTTATTTGCGAAGAATGGATTTGCTATTACGCGACTCGAAGAGTGGATATCCCACAAGAAAAGTGAGAAGGGCCCTCGTCAAGAGGCTGAAGACATCGCTCGTAAGGAGATACCGATGTTTATGTGCATTGAAATAAGAAAGGTTTAACTTTTTGACAGTAGAAGGCTACTGTGGTAGTCTGAGAAATAGAAGAGGTGAAGATTAGCTAGTTAATCTTCGTAAGTATGAATTGGAGGTGTTTCGCCCTCCTTTATAGCATTGCGCTAGATTATATTTAACGTGACTGCGGAACCTTGCTGGCCAGCAAGGTTCCGACAGGACTAGATGATGACGAGGTATTCTCGTCTAGTCCTGTCACGGCTTCCTGTACTTTTTTCTTAATGATGTCCTCCTTGTAATGAGTGAGGGCTTTTTTAGTGCTTTAAATTTTATTTAAAGCCTTCGGAATTTTCTTGAAATCTTTTATCAAAGTCTCTCTTATGCTCCCTTTATATAGTGCTGCAGCTGGGTGGTAGAGAGGGAGGAAGTGCATAGGTCCGAATTCTGGTGTATCCTTTTTTATAATTTTGCCATGTATATCAGATATGCGCTCGGTAGGGAAGAATCGAGTCATGGAGTGGCGACCCAGGAAGATGATAAGCTTGGGTGAGATTATCTTGATCTCGTCTATTAGCCATTCATTGCAAGCTTCTTTCTCGCTTGGTTCTGGGTCGCGATTGTTAGGTGGGCGGTACTTTACTATGTTTGTGATATAAATATCACCTCTGTTCATATTTATCCCATCAAGCATCTCTGCTAGGAATTTACCACCTGCCCCTACGAAGGGCACCCCTTGCAGATCTTCGTTCTTGCCGGGTGCCTCACCGATGAATACTATATCGCTCTCTGCATCTCCATCACCAAATACCGCTTGGGTCGCAGTTGCTTTAAGTCCACAAGTACAGTGCTCTTGCCAATATTTATTCAGTTCATCTAGTTGTTCACGCTTAGATGCCATAACATAATTATATCATAGTAAGTTTTACCTGTAGACGTCCAACGTCTACAGGGTGTATAATAGTAGAGTAATGAGGAAGCATAAATTTATAATAGGCTCTTACTATCATATATATAATCGAGGTGTCGACAAGCGCGATATTTTTAGTGACACAAAAGATCCTCCGCGATTTGTTTTATGTATGAAGTTGTTTTCATATAAAAATCCAATTGGTAGCGTTCAAGTAGCTCTTAGGAACAAAGCTGTAGATATCCAACGTCTACAAAAAGATGAGAAGATTGTTTCTATTGTTGAGTACTGCTTAAACCCAAACCATTTCCACATGATCCTAAGAGAAGAATCAGAAAATGGTATAAGCGAATTTATGAAAAGATTGATGGGTGGTTATACAAAATACTTTAACGATAAGTATTCACGTAGCGGATCTCTTTTTCAGGGGAGATTTAAATCTTCATATGCAGAAAGAGAAAAATATTTTGAAGACCTCTTTGCTTATGTTATGTGGAATTATAGAGTCCACGATATTTCTAAGGATAAAATCAATTTAGTTAAAACAAGTGAGGATGAATATAGAAGTTCGGTTTTTGACGTCATTGACAAGAAAGAAGGAAAAAAGTTTCTTGAATGGTTCGGTGGATATAAAAACTTCTTAAGACATGCACAAAAAACAATTTCACTGATAAGAAAGGAAAGAGGAAAGTTTCCAAATATTGATTTCAACTTAGACGATTAGCTGTAGACGTCCAACGTCTACAGAAATTTTTAGAGGCTGTTTAGGTATTCTCGAACCCTATCTTGTTGCCTATTGATAGCATCTGTTAATTCAAGGTATTCTTTTATTTCAATCGAACTAAATTCTGATCCTTCGTTTCCTGGAATAACAGGGTGACTTACTGAATCTAAGTTTTTTGTTGCAAAGAAGTATGAATCTTTAGTTGGATCCATAACTCCTATGTATTTTTTTGCGTAAACTATGTCACCTTCATTAATACTAATCCCAAACTCTTCTTTTACTTCTCGTTGAAAGGTTTCAAATGGTGATTCGTCTAACTCTTTTCCTCCACCAGGTAAATCTATATATAAAGGAAAATATTCTGTATTTGTATCTCTACGATAAATGAGCATTTTACCTCCGATTATTACAACCCCCTTCGAACCTATGGAATTGATTTCTTTGTTAAATATATTCTTGTCTATCATCTTAATATTTTAGTACTTTTATATCCGCACCTATAGAATTGAGTCTTTGGGCGATTTCTTCATATCCACGATTTATCATGTATACATTGCGGAGTATTGAGGTCCCCTTTGCGGATAGCATTGCGATTAGTATGACCATAGAAGGGCGGAGAGCTGGAGGGCAGACCATTTGCGCAGAATTAAGCTCTGTGCCACCTGTGATGTAGAGGCGGTGTGGATCAGCGAGTGTGACGCTAGCACCCATCCTATTGAGCTCTGTGGCGTATATAGCACGATTCTCATAGAACCAGTCATGGATAAGTGTCACCCCTTTGGCTTTTACTGCGATTGGTACAAAGAAGGGGAGATTATCTATATTTATACCAGGATAAGGGTTGGCGTGAATCTTGTCTTCTGGGGCTATTAGTTTGCTAGGGAATACCTCTAGATCTACAAGCTTAGTTTTTTCATTATCTGATAAGTACTTTTTGAGTATCTTGTACTTAAGTCCCATTTTTTTAAGTTTGTATAGCTCAAGTGTCAGGAAGTCGATAGGGCAACGCTTGATGACAAGCTGCGAGTCTGTAGCTATAGCTGCTGTGATGAACATCATAGACTCTATCGGATCCTCACTATTGTGATACTCGACATCTTTATTTATTTCCTTCACTCCATGGACAGTCAGTGTGCCTGTACCTATGCCCTCGACTTTCACACCTAGAGCTTCTAGGAAGTGACAGACCTCTTGGACCATGTAGTTGCCACTTGCACACTCGATTTTAGTCACTCCGTCGAGCTTAGCTACCGCCATGAGCGCATTCTCGCAGGCAGTATCACCAGACTCATACATAACTATACTAGTAGGTTTCAGTTTGTTCGCTGTAATATCATAAGTATTATCTGTGGTTTTGATCTTCACTCCGAGGTCTTCTAGTGCGTATGTATGTGCAGAGATGGTACGTTTTCCGAGCTTGCAACCTGATGCATGGGGGATAGAGAATGACTTCAGTGAGTGTATCAGTGGTCCTATGAGCATGACCACTGAGCGAGTCTTGATAGATGAAGTGACATTTATATCCTCAAGTTTGAATATTTTAGGTGGAGTTATCTGTACTACATTGTGATCTATCCACTTCACATCGACACCGATGCTCTCTAATATCTCGACGACTCGATTTACCTCTTCGATACGAGCGATACCGTGTAGTGTAGTGCGGCCAGAGTTTAGTAGCGATGCGCAGAGTAGCCCGACTGAGCCATTCTTGGAGAAGTTGGTAGTAATGCTTCCGTGTAATTTTTTGCCACCATGAACTTCGAAGTCTATGGAGTTGTTGATAGATACTATCTGGTGTTCTAGCACGCTACTAATTTTCGTAAGTAATTCTGTTGTGAAGTTCTGTTCGCCTTTCTCCATGCGGGGGATGGAGCTCTGAGAGGTGTTGAGTTCTTTTGCAAACTCTTCTTGGGTCATACCTTTGCGCTCACGGAGTTCTTTGATAAAGAATCCTATCTTCTGTGCTTCTGTTTGTTTTTTCATATTTACTATTATATCTCATATATGATATAATCGCAATATGTTGGAAATCAGGGAAAATGTGGATATCCGTGAACACTGCACCCTCCGTGTGGGTGGGCAGTTCCGTTACTTCTTGGAGGTGAGCGAAAAAAGCCATATAAATCAAGCTATAAACTGGGCTAAGGAGAAAAGTATAAGGGTCCTAGTACTTGGTGGTGGATCCAATATGGTGTTCCCCGGGGGGGTGCTTGAAGTGCTTGCTATGAAGATGAAAATACTAGGGTTTGAGAAAGTTGTTGAAAGAGATGATCATGTGGATATCAAAATCGGCGCAGGTGAGGATTGGGATTCTGTAGTTGCTCGTGCGGTAGATATGAGTTTGTCTGGCATCGAAGCTCTCTCTGCTATTCCAGGCACAGCAGGGGCGACTCCAGTGCAGAATGTGGGCGCTTATGGGCAGGAGATTGCCGACACTTTAACCTCTTTAGAAGTCTTTGATAAAAGTGCTCAAGAAATTAAAATTCTTTCAAAATCTGAATGTAAGTTTGGGTATCGCGATAGCATTTTCAAGAATGATCCTCCGACTGGCGGAAAAGATAAGTATGTAATACTTTCTATCACTCTTAGGCTTTCAAAAAAAGAACCTCAAATGCCGGATTATCCTGGGGTGAAAAGTTATTTCGCTGAGAAGGGGGTCTCAAGCCCAAGTCTACAAGAAATCAGAGAAGCAATTATTTATATCAGGAGTAATAAGCTGCCTGATCCTAAGATTGTTGCCAACGTCGGATCATTCTTCAAGAATCCGATAGTGCCTAAAGATGTTGCAGATAGGATAAAGAGTGAATATCCTAAGGTTACAATATTTGAAGTAGATAGTGAGCACTCAAAAGTGCCCGCAGGCTTCTTGATAGAAGCCTGCGGGCTGAAAGGCATAAACTTCGGTAAAGTTTCTGTTTATCCAAATAATGCCATGGTTCTCGTGAATGAGGGAGGTGCTTTGCGCTCTGACATAGAGCACACTCGCGATGAAATCATAAAAGCTGTCTATGAAAAATTCGGCCTGAAGATAGAGACAGAGCCTGAGTTTATCTAAGCTTACTTACTGATTCGTTTTACAATTTTTGAATTTAGGAAATCTTCTCTCGACATTGTTGCTTCTGCCCATGGCGCATCTGCTTTTTCTCTCATACTCTCATCAAGATTTGCTTGTATTATCGCAAGTTCTTTCTCGTCAGTTATTATATTTACGTTAAAACCTAAACCTCTAAAAAATGATAACTTATCTGCAACGACCCAAGACTTCATTTTTATAAATTTAATTTTTTCGTCCCTAGATACAATTTCCAAGAGATTAGATACTGCTTCCGTCCATGTTGTGGCAATTAATCCCTTTGTTATGTGCACTTCTGCAATATCTTCATACAGCGAGCAATAGGTGATACCATCTTTGTCGAGAGGGATGTCCTTATTTTGTTCTATTGTTGTGAGGCGGAATTTTCTCCTTGCTTCTTCGAGAGAGATATTATGGACTGTCATATACTTTGCGAATATATTTACTACTTCGTGTGTGATATTTACTTCAAATTCAGAATCTGTAGTATATGGGGTCGATTCAATTTTTGCTAGAATTATATCTAGAAGATCTTCCATTCCTGTGAACCAGACCTCTCTCGATGCTGTAATTTGTTTAATTATAAACTGCTTCCTATCTGTATTTTCAGGAACATTTAATAGTATCTCCTTAATCTTTGATTCAAAAAATGGTTTAAGTTGACGGACAATCTCTGCTTCAGTTTCTGGGTTTGTTTCTGATCTATTCTCTAATGGTTTTATATCTAAATCTTTGAATTTCATGTTTGTATTATATCCTTATTTTACATAATCACCACCTGTTGACATTCAAGCTTAAATATGCTACAATATACGCGAGTCAGTAAATAGGTTTTACCTATTCTGAACCTTGAAAGGGTGAAGTATGTATAAGTGTAAAAAGTGTGGTTTCGAGCAAACCAGTATTCAAATGGTTGGCAAAGGCGGATCTGCCTTTGAGTTAATGGGTAGAGACGGATACAAGCAGGACTTCTATTGTAACTGTGGTGTCCGACTTCTGATTCGTGTTCATGACGGACACATTGAAGACCCTGAGAATTGCTCCGTGTCTTAGTTGTTGAAGCGTAAGCTTCCGAGACTTGTAGGAGTCGCTCGTTAATGAACCTATGTTGTACCTTTGTCCATGTTTTGAGTTCTTGGACATAAAACTTAGAACCCTAGCCTCATTCATCATACAACCAAAAGTTGCTGATGGTGAGTAGTAAAATGAACGTTATTAAATAATTTTTATTTTACTACTCATGTATAAAAAAGAACCCTCAATTTTTCGGGTTCTTTTTTATTGTGCCGGAGGGGAGACTTGAACTCCCATCCCTTTCGAGACACGATTTTGAGTCGTGCGTGTATACCAATTCCACCACTCCGGCAATTACAGGGCAAGTATACCAAAATATGGATAAAATGCTAGAATAAGCTTCTAATGAAGACTTTACCGCTTTCATACATAGAAATCTCAAAGAAAAATTTAGTCCACAACATCAAGCAATTTCGCGGACTGATAAAGAAGAGGACAAAGATCGCAGGGGTCATCAAGGCGAATGCTTATGGCCACGGCGACAAAGAAGTGGCGAAAATTCTCGCTCCATATGTGGACTACTTCCAGATCAATAGCACAGAGGAGCTTGAGGGTCTACGTAATGTCACCAAGAAGCCAATACTACTCCTGGGCTATGTCGGTAAAAATGATTTAAAAAGGTCCATTAAACTAGGCTGTATTTTAACCGTTTTCGATTTCGAACACATGCTACTGGTGAACCAGGCTGCACGATCTCTGGGTGTAAAGCAGAAGGTGCATGTAGCTGTTGATGCGCACTTGGGCAGGGAAGGATTTACACTTCCTGATCTTGAGTTCATCATGCCTGAAATTGGTAAGATGAAGAATATAAATATCGACGGTGTTTATGCTCACTTTGCAAACATTGAGGATATACATCCAGACGGGCTCTTTGGCACTGGAGAAGACTTCTCGCATGCACGAAGCCAGATTGATATATATCAGAAAGTTCTAAATATTTTCCGTACATATGGATACAATAAGATTCATACACATATCTCTGCTACTTCCGGAGTTCTGGTCTACGAACAAGGTTTAGGTTTGAATTCGATAGTTCGTGTCGGTGTCGGACTCTATGGTATGTGGCCATCAGAAGATTTAAAGAATAAGTATAAGAATAAGATGGTATTAAAGCCTGTGATGCGATGGGTGACGCACGTAGCCCAAGTGAAGACCTTGCCGAAAGGTCACTCTATAGGCTATGGACTGACCTATGTGACAGATAAAGAGACCAAGATTGCGGTTATACCACAAGGATATTCGAATGGTCTACCTAGGTTGCTTTCTAACAAGGGTTCTGTCCTAATAGAGAGTAAACGTGCACCGATACTGGGTCGTGTCGCGATGAATATGTTCGTCGTAGATGTGACTCATATTAAGAATGTAGTTTCCGAAAGTGAAGTTGTTATCTTGGGCAAACAGGGGAGTAGTGAGATAACTGCCGAGGATCTCGCCGAGCAAACAGATACCATCAACTACGAGGTAACGACTCGTGTGAGCGCGCTTTTACCTAGGGTAGTAAAATAAATTTATCTCCCCCGTACCCCTACCCAGCCTCCCCCTACAGTAGGGGGAGGAAAAAGGAGGGGGTAAATCCGGCTTGCCTTTTTAACCCTTTTATAGTAATATCTGCCTACTATGTCACAAGATAGACTTTTAAAGCTTAAGTGCGCGACTTGCAAGAACGGCAATTACTATACCAGCAAGAACAAGAAACTCGTCATCAAGAAGATCGAGCTTATGAAATACTGCAAGACTTGCCGTAAACGAACCAAGCACAAGGAGGTAAAAATCACTGGATAGCCTGTAGAATATCTCGACATCTGTCGGGATTTTTTATTGAAAATAAAGCGAAATCGTGTATACTGGGGGAGTTATGGGCGATTAGTTTAATGGTAGAACAACGGTCTCCAAAACCGTTGGTGGGGGTTCGATTCCTCCATCGCCCGCCATGAAAAGAGAAGATCAGAAACCAAATTTCGGTATACCTATTGTTGACAATACTCCCATGGGTCAAATTGCAATGCAGGGGAATATGTATAGATCTTTGGCAACTAGAAGTTTTCATTCACTATCTGCTCGTATTGCTGCGATCGTAGTATCCGTAGTTATATTTATTTTACCTAGTTTACTTATTCTTTATTTCTTAATCTTAAATCTTTATTTAGAAAAAAGATTAGAAGTTGTGGTGTCTTCAGTTTTCCCATTTTTATTATTGATATTATATTTCTCCATAGGAGTGCGTATCATTTTAAATAATATAAAAAATAGATAAAATCTATCTCAAAAACTCTTTAATCTTCATCAAGCCCCTCGCTTTTTCGTGGATTTCACGAGAGTCAATCCAGACGGTTTTCTGGTCCCTCTTGAACCACGTATTCTGTCTCTTAGCGTAGTGCCAGATCTCGGTATTTAGCTCTTCGAGCATCTTTTCTTTAGTTATTTTACCCTGCAGACACAGCGCTCCATAGCGATATTCCAGGCCTAGCGCCTCTAGGCGCTTCCATGTCAGCCCAAAGCCTTGCTTTGGGCTGTGGAGGCTCTCTATCTCCTTCATCATACCTTTCTTCATACGAGCCAAAAGACGTATTTTAATCTTATTTTTCAAGACTTCATCTGGTAGTGCTAGGCCGATTTTTAATACCTCGAACGGGCTTTTTGGGGCTTTTAATTGTGGTACTTTGCCTAGAGTTTTTACTATTTCTATAGCACGAATTAGGCGCACTTTGTTATTCTTGTCGATAGCGCTCGCTCTGTTTTTATCGAGTTTCACTAGCGTTTTGTAGAGTTGCTCTGTGGTCTGTTTTGCGAGCTCTTTGCGGAGTGTTTCATCAGGAGGAACTTCAGGCAGTATCGTACCATCGACAACTGCATCGATGTAGAATCCAGTGCCACCGCAGATGATCGGAATTGTCCCTCTTTTGTATATATCTTTCAGAATTTTATCTACATCTTTCTGGTAGTTTGCAACGGTGTAGATTTTCTTTGGATTTATTACATCAAGCATGTGATGGGGAACTCCTCGCATCTCCTTTTTTGTAATTTTTCCTGTGCCGATATTCATGTTCTTGTAGACTTGTCGTGAATCAGCGGAAATAATCTCTGCATTGATGCCAATTTTCTTTAGATAAAGTGCCACTTCGACTGCATAGTCGCTCTTACCTGTGGCAGTTTGACCAAGTATTACGATAATTTTGTTTTTAGTTTCCATGCTCGTATAAATTAAATCTTTCTAAATGCACACAATATTTTTTTGGTGAAAAATTTGCTCGTACTCGGCCCGTCGGCCTCCGTAAGGCATTTATCAAGATCTAATTTATACTCGCATAATTTGTAAGTTTTTGCTATAGTAGTCATATGTCTATAAAATCATTCTTAACTAAAAAAGCATTGCAGATGAAGGGGGTATCGGCTGAACAGGCAGAGAATATCGCCAAGCAAATCGAGAATAATCCAGAACTAGTCGAAGCTATGAAGGCTCTGGAGTCCAACAAAGAGGTTAAAGATCTCTTCGACAAGATTCAGAAAGAAGTGGAAGAGAAGAAGAATTCTGGAACTCCAGAGATGTATGCCTCTGTACTCGTCATGGGTAAGTATAAAGCAGAAATCACGAAGCACAGAGCGATCCTCGAACCCATCATGAGACTCATGCAAAGGTAGTCTATTGACGAACCACTAAAAACACTAGCTAATATAATTTTAGCTAGTGTTTTTAGTTCTAAAAAGTTTGTAAATATGGTACAATTTAACTATTAATTAAATGAAATTCAGTGACAAAAAATTGTTCCCATATTTACGTAAGTTGAAAATCTTCAGCTTGCAATTTCTTGTTTTAATTTTTACACTCTTCAGTATCTTCCCTGCACAAAG
>JBAXNK010000022.1:0-10968 GCA_037133845.1 bacterium | reverse complement strand
GAAATTGTTTCCAAAATCGGCATGCCCCTGCTGATTGTCTTCGCCGCGATTCTGGAGGTTCGTGGATTGATGGTCTCACCCGAAACCGACCCGAAAGCTGTGACCAGTGCGTTTACAGGGCTGAACTTTGTCTGGGAACCGAAGTTTACGATTACCAATGACAGTGGCGTGCAATCGTATGCGTTATTGAGTCCGAAAGTCTGGTTAGCTGCGGCGGGGCAGATCTTTTTCACATTATCCATCGGTATGGGTTCGATGCACTGCTATTCCTCGTATCTGCGCAGGAATGACGACGTAACGCTGAATGGTGCTGCTGGAGCCTGGACCAACGAGCTTTGCGAAGTGGTGCTGGGAGGGACAATCCTGATTCCGATCGCCGTCGCTTATCTGGGCTTGGCTGAGGTACAGAACAAAGTGGCAGGTGGCGGTTTTGGATTGGGATTCATGGTCTTCCCCACACTGTTTAATCACTGGGGAAGCCTGGCACCGGCTGCCGGGTTCTTCTGGTTCGGATTGTTGAAAGTCATGGGGCTCTCTCCAGCAAGCGAACTAGTAGGGAAGCTATTTGAGTCTACCATTCCATTCATGTCTTTCCACTCATTCCTGATACTTTTTGGATTGTTTGAGATGGCGATCGGCATATTATTCCTGATACGAGGATTGGAGAGGGTAGTCATACCGCTACTATTTATCCATATGATTACTACATTCATGCCACTTTTCGTATTGCCAACAGAGACATGGTCATCACCTCTGGTGCCGACGCTTACAGGACAGTACATTATAAAGAACGTAGTTTTGATCGCATGCGCAGTCGGCATCGCGGCACATCTTCACCCGATGAAGAATTTTAATAAATAATATAAATATATGAAGAAAGCAGGTTTAAATAAATATTGGATTCTAATTGCCTTTATCACCATAGCGAATATCATGATTTTCTCCTTCATGTCCAAACACTTGGAGGGCTTCGTATCTGACAATATAGCTGAGTCCGCAACTGAGAACATTTATACAAACTAATTTGTAGATTGCTCTTTATGGGTTATAATCGGGGTATGATGGACAATAAGGCTAAAATCAAACTCACACCTTCGCAGAAGATCAAGAAGGATGTCTGGCATGAGGTGTATAAGTTTTTCCCTTGGGCGCAGAGGTTATTACTAAAACTTCATATTATCTGGCACAATCCTGGCCGACAGCAGTACCATATCGGATGGCTTGCTCCTGGTAAGACTCTCCAGGACTTAGAAAAGCACTTGCACGAGAAGTGGGGCTTCGGCAATCACTTCGTAGCTTGGACAGATTCGGATCAAGTTCTATCTTGGCGTAAATTTGAGAATTTCGACTACCAGTATCATATACGTGTATTTTCTGATGGTGAGATTCGCGGTCATCATGAGTACACTCCAGAGAGTAAGCCACTCGCACACTTCGACGAAGTGGGTGAAGACGCTCATATGGAGCAGTTCAAGAAATATCTAGGTGAATTTGCAGTATACGAAGAATACATATCACATCTGGTTCCAGATGTGAATATAGCTCCTGATTCAGAGCTTACTATCGATCAAATAAACTAGAGCTAGTCTCGCTTGGATTCTGGGTATATTATATCCCAAAGCTTCGCGGCGACATTGTAGGATTTACCTACGAGAGGGTAGTGATGTAAATCTATGAATGGAGCTGAGTTGCATTCTATGACTCAGCATTTACGTTGATCGCGCCATGATACTGACACATCATCCATAATGAAGTCGACTCCTATGAGTGGGTCATCTAGAACTTCAGCAATCTTCTCGAGCATTATCTTGTTGTCCAGGTGAACTATGTCTGTCATGTTTGTGATTCCTCCACCAACAGCACGAGAGGTCTTCTGTCCTAGGGTTACAACCTCATCTTTTTTAGGTATATCTGATTGAGTACGTTTCCAGTGAGCAAGCTCCTTCTCGGCCTCTTTGTCCAATGACAGTTTCTGGTATATCTCACCGTTGCGTAGTGGGTTCTTGTTCTCTATATCTACGAGGTCTTTTATATTGTGAACTCCATCTCCGATCACATAAGCTGGTTCACGACGCAGTACTGCCACTAGCTTCTTGTCTATGAGTGTTCCTCGGAAGACAAATCCAGAAAGCTCTTCTTCGATCATAACCCAAGGTGAGAGCATCTGTGCGCACTTGAATGCTTTGATGAACTCTTCTTTTGTTGATACGTGCGTAGTTGTATGCCTGCTACGTGAGCCGAGGTTTGGCTTGGTGATTACGGGCTTATTTAGTCTATCGAATATAGCCAATCCTTCATTTATCGAGCTTGCTACTCCACCGTCGGCGACTTTTATACCATAAGCTTTAAAGTGCTTCTTCATCTCGTTTTTGTTGTCCATCCACTCAAGTCCCAGGGGATTATAGTCTTTGGGCCGAGGTAGTACATCGAAGAATCGCATCTGGCCTTTGTATCTAGACACGAATATATCGTGGCCTATGTTGAAAAGTCTGAATTCATACATGTCGATACCTCGACGGACAGCTTCGGTCCAGAGTACTTCTGTTCTGTGGCTATCATCTGGTAGTGGTTTGTAAGTAATTCTACCCAAGTGCAGGAAGGAAAGAGTTTTTACCAGTGGTGGGCCGACCCACTCGAGTTTGTCTTCTGGGATGAGTCTCGACATCCAGTTTGTCCAAGGTTCTACAAGCATAGACAGCAGCACTGACATATAGACCATAGTGTGATTCACTTGGCTTCCTCCACAGTCCCGACAGTATTTTCTTTTCGACATTGTACTAGTTTACCAGAAAATTGATTAAATTAAAATTTTCTAATGTGCGAATGCGTATCCTAAAACCTTTTTTGCGCCAGAAGATTTCACGACTCGCATCACCTCACTGATTGTAGCTCCCGTGGTAGTGACATCATCAATGATTATAACGATACGACCCTTTACAACCTCGGGCCTTATTACATTAAAAGCATCTTTTATATTTCGTAACCTCTTTGCCCTGTTTGCAATGCGCGCCTGGGGTTCTGTATCTAATATTTTTATCGCTAGATCATCTCTTAGTTCTAATGTTTCTTTACCAGAGGCAAGACAAAAGCTCTGAGCAATACTTTTCGCCTGATTGTAGCCACGTTTACGATTCCTATTTGCAGATATTGGCACAGGTACGACTAGTATACTTTGCCCTCGCGATAGGGAAGAAAGATCAGATATATCTTCGATCATATTCTCATATATAAGTTTACCCAGAACCTCTCCAAGGTACTTATGTTTATAGTATTTTAAACTCCATATGGCGTTACGCACCACTGGGTCTCTGTAATCATAACAAGCATTGATACCACTAGGCATTTCTCGCTCTGCCTGCCTTAACCTCGCAATACAAAGTGCACAGAGTATCTCGCCGTTCCTCCTACAGCCCAGGCATCTTTCTTGGAATATGATACTTAGGCACCAATTTATAATATTTCTGATGTTATGCATAATCATACCTCTTTATTTTACTACGATATGTTATAATAGAAAGCATATACTATGGATAATTCTTTAAAGAAAATATTATCTTCTGGCTTTTCAAGTATTTCCAATATTTTTGGATCTGACAAATCTTCTGTCAGTGTTCTTGGTGTTGATGTCGGATCTTCTGCTATCAAAGTAGTTCAACTCAAGACCAAGGGAGGGAAGGCTATTCTTGAAACTTACGGCTCTATATCGCTCGGTCCTTATGGCAATGTGCCAGTGGGACAGGTGACGAATCTACCTACTGACAATATATCCCAAGCGATTCTGGATTTACTAAAAGAGTCCAACACTACTACGCACTCAGGTGTTGTTGCGATTCCTTCTTCTTCATCGCTCATCTTCACTATCGCTCTACCAAGCAACGTTACAGAGAGCGATCTGAAGACCATCGTGCCAACAGAGGCTCGCAAGTACATCCCTGTGCCAATATCTGAGATAACTCTTGATTGGTTCATGATTCCACGCGAGGCTACAGTTTTCGAGAATAATCTCAGTCAGCAAAATCCAACAAACAATGGACTGCCACCTGCTGAGAAGCAGGTAAAGAGTGATAAGGTAGAAGTTCTAGTCGTTGCCATACACAATGAGACACTTTCTCGCTACCAGGAGATACTGAAGAAATCTCAACTCCAATCCGACTCTTTTGAGATGGAGATCTTTGCGAATATTCGTTCGTCTTTCAATCACGATGTTGCCCCAGTGTTACTCATGGATTTTGGGGCTTCGAAGACCAAGTTATCTATAGTTGACGCAGGCATAGTCCGTGTATTCCATGTTGTGAATAGGGGATCGCAAGATATAACTCATAATATATCTTCATCGCTGAATATTCCATTCGAAGATGCAGAGAAGCTCAAGCGTTCAGTAGGACTCGATCCGTCTCGTAACCCTGAAGTTGCCTCTATCGTGAAGCTATCCACAGATTATATATTTTCAGACACAAATAGTGTTGTGCTTGCTTATGAGAAGAAGTATAATATAAGCGTTGGTAAAATTATCCTGTCTGGTGGCGGTTCGATGCTATCTGGACTATCGGAAGCAGCATCTGCCGTATTCCACGCTGAGGTGCTTCGAGCTGATCCTTTCGCGAAGGTTGAAGCCCCAGCATTCCTCGATCCAATTCTCAAAAATATCGGCCCAGAGTTTGCGGTAGCGGTAGGACTTGCTCTTCGTTCTCTTTCATAAATATGGAAAATTCATTCCAAACATCATTCATACCTAAAAAATCAATCGTAACTACTAGTGTAGTAAGGAGAGCTCCAACGAAATTGATCATTATCATAAGCGTAGGGTTCTTGGTTATAGTACTAGTTACAGTAGGAGGACTATTTCTGTATAAGAATTATCTATTGAAACAGAAGGCCCAGCTGTCTTCTTCTTTGGTTAGTGTTCGAGATTATTTCGATAAAGATAACATCTCTGAGCTACAGCTATTTGATAAGAGGATGTCGGCTTCCAAACAGATACTCTCTACTCACACGGTACTATCCCCACTATTCTCTGTCATTGGTGACACTACTATACCAGCAGTTCAATATACATCTTTTGACCAGCAGACTACTGACAAGGGATTCTTTGTAACTATGCAGGGAGTAGCGATTGATTACAAATCTGTCGCCCTACAGGCTTCAGTTTTCAATAGTAGCAAGGGCAGATACTTCAAAGATGTAGTTTTCTCAAATCTTAGTCGTAATTCCGACAACTATATAACATTCGATATCGATTTCTCTGTTGATCCAAGCCTGCTTTCATACGAGAAGGATAATCAGCTACAAAAATCCATACCAGCTAATAATCAAAATCATTAGTATGAAATCATTTATTCCAATCTTGCTCCTAGTCATCTCTGTCGGCCTGTTCTTTGTCGTGGTTGAACCTTTGAGGAGGAGTGTGTCAGATCTTGGCGGTGGAATATCTGCATACAATCTTGCCCTTAGTAATTCAACTTTCTTACAAAAGACAGAAGATGGACTTCTTGAGGCTTATAAGAATATAAAGAAGGAAGATAAGGACCGCCTAGAGCACTTCCTGCCTAATACCGTAGACAACATCAAGTTTATCCTTGAGGTTGAGCGCATTGCAAACCAGTATGGAATGCCGATTAAGAACATAAAGTTTGAATCACCGGTTAGTGCCTCTGGTCAGAAAGCACAAGCAGATAGTGCTAAGAGCGGATTAGTTATATCTAGCGACCCTAAAGCTTCATTGCCATACGGGAATTTCTCCATAGAGTTCGATACCGAGGGAAGCTATAGCTCGTTCCTTCTTTTCATGAAAGATTTAGAGCACAATCTAAGACTTGTTAATGTTAAGAAGGTAAGCTTCACAGTACCTAACGGTAAAAGTTCTGGGAATTCTAGTTCCTCTTTATCTGGGGATCAGTATAGTTACTCACTAAGTGTTGAAACTTACTGGCTAAAATAAAAAATTATGAAAAATACTTTTAAAACATTGATGAAGCTACTAACTCTTGGAATCATAATTCTTGTAGGTTATGTATATTTCTCTAATGGCACACCAACTCAGGCTGTAACAGATGCTATAACTTCATCCGCCAATTCTTCCCCTGGGGGCAATCCTATGGCATCTCCTGCAGTAGGTACAAATGTAGATAGTCAGATCGCACAGGATACATCATTCTTGGCTACTCTTACATCTTTAACTCGTATCAAGATAGATAATGCGATATTTAGCAATGATGCATTTAATGCTCTAAAAAATAACGAAGTTATCATAGAACCTGTTGTTCCTGGGCGCGTAAATCCATTTGCACCTATCGGTGCTGGAGTTTCTTCTGGCGGAGCGGGTAATGTCATAACGGTGGTTACTGGCGACTCTACGGATATAACAAGCACAACAGTGACTCTAAATGGCACTACTGCCTCAAACGCTACTTCAAGCTACTTTGAGTATGGTACAACCCCTACGCTCGGTAAAACAAGTGCCCCATCTCTCACCACCCTTGTAGGTTCTTTTAGCTCAAAAATAACAGGACTTACTCCAAAGTCTACCTACTTCTTCAGGGCTGCTAGTAAGGTCGGAAGCGCTACTCTCTATGGAGCAGTTGCAACATTCAATACCAATTAATAAGTCATGATACTTCTAGAAGAACTTGCAAAACGTAATATAGTAAAGATAGATCAGATACCAGAGATTGTAAAAAACGCAAACGATAAGCATGATGGGGATGTAGACCAAGCTCTACTTGATTACAATGTAGATGAGCACAAGATACTCGAAGTAAAAGGGTCTCTTTTCAATATACCTACTAAAGATATAGACCCAGATTCTGTTCCAGTCTCAACCCTGCAACTTATACCAAGAGAAACAGCCAAGATCTATCACTTTGTTCCGATTGGCCTAGCTTCTGGAGTACTCGAGATTGGTATTATCGACCCTGACAATGTTCAGGCTATTGATGTCCTGACTTTTATAACCGCCAAGATGAATAAGCCATTCAAGCTATTCTTGGTAATGACTTCAACTTACAACAAGCTCCTAGAGAAGTATGACGCTCTTGGTTCTGAGGTTGAGCAAGTGCTTTCTGAGCTCGATGCTGAGATTGCCGGAGTAGGGGATGGCAAGGAAGTGATAGTTGCTAAAGGTTCAACAAGCGTGACTAGTACTGGCGCAGAAGATAAGATTGTTGAGGATGCACCTATTATCAAGATCGTTGCAGTTATACTCCGTCATGCTGCTGAAGGGAATGCTTCTGATATACACATAGAGAATGTTGGAGACTCCGTCAAGGTGCGCTTTCGTGTTGATGGCTTGCTCCATACTTCGCTAGTTCTACCGAGTTCAGTTTATAGTGGAGTAGTTGCCCGTATTAAAATTCTCTCCAAGCTCCGATTGGATGAGAAGCGTAAACCTCAAGATGGAGGATTCTCTGCCAAGATTGATGGACACAAAATAGATTTTCGAGTCTCTACCATGCCATCCTATTATGGAGAGAAGATAGCTATGCGTATCCTCGATTCCCAGAGGGGGGTGCAGAGCCTAGATAATATAAACCTTTCTCCAGAAAGCCTTGCGATGATTCGTGAGGGATTAAAGAAGCCTTATGGGCTCATCCTGATTACTGGACCTACTGGTTCAGGTAAGACTACAACACTCTATTCAATGCTCGCAGAGCTCGACCATGAAGTTAAGAATATTGTTTCGCTTGAAGACCCAGTTGAGTACCAGATGCCAGGAGTCAATCAGTCACAGGTTGCACCAGAGATCGGGTATACATTCGCTTCTGGGCTGCGTTCAATATTGCGTCAGGACCCGGATGTGGTGATGGTGGGAGAGATCCGCGATAAGGAGACAGCTGAACTTGCCATCCAGGCAGCCCTTACTGGACACCTTGTTCTCTCGACCCTGCACACTAACAACTCCGTTGGTGCCATTCCTCGTCTGATCGATATGGGAATCGACCCGTATCTTATCGCGCCTACTCTCGTCCTATGTATCGCACAAAGACTTGTTCGCAAGATACACCCATCTTCTAGGAAGGAAGTACCTATAAGTGAAGCAGTGAAGACAATCCTAGATAAGCAATTCCAGGATTTGCCAGATGAATACAAGTCTAAGATAAACTTTAATCGACCGATATATGAAGCTGTACCATCTCCCGAGTGTCCTTCTGGTATGAGTGGACGTGTGGCATTGTTTGAGATGTTCATGATTGATAAGGATATGCAAAGTATAATCCTTAAAAAGCCAGTAGAACAAGAGATTTATAAGTTGGCTCGTAGCCGTGGGATGCTTACCATTAGAGAAGATGCAATTTTAAAGGCTCTAGATGGCATGATCCCATTCATTGAGGTATATAATTTCTAGCTTGCCTTGGGGCCGGTAGGCAGGCTATCTTAAAACTTTTATTTGTATTATAATATAGAGTATGGAACCAAAGAAAAATCTACTAATTGTTGACGACGACACCTTCCTGCTAGATATGTATGCTCTTAAATTCGGCCAATCTGAATTTGCGGTTACCGCAGCACTAGGTCCTGAGATGGCCTTGGAGAAGTTACGTGGTGGGTATATTCCAGAGGTGATGTTGCTCGATATTGTCATGCCAGTGATGGATGGCTTTGAACTAATCGAGAAGATGAAAGAAGAGAATCTTGCACCGAACGCTATACGCATTATCCTTTCTAATCGTGGTCAACCTTCAGATATTGCTCGTGGAGAATCACTAGGCGTAGCAGGGTATATCGTGAAGGCCTCAAGTACTCCGTCTGAGGTTATAGAAAAAGTTAAAAGTATTATAAGTACTAAACCAAAACAAGCCTAAAATGGATTATCAAACCCTATTAAATGAACTACTGACTAAACTTGTAAAAGAAGATGCCTCCGACTTGCATCTAGGTGTGGGTCGTAGACCATCTATGCGTATAAATGGCGATTTGATCATTCTTGTGAAGGACGATGTTGTAGATGAGAAGACTATGATGGGTATACTTGGTGTGATTCTTGATAAGGATCGCTTGGATAGATTTGTTAAGAATAAAGAGATGGATTTCTCATATACTTTTGCTGGTGTTGCTCACTTGAGAGGGAATGCTTTTGTGCAAAGAGGTCTAGTGTGTCTTGCGCTCCGACTCATTCCCAAGGCTAAATCTTTCGCAGAGCTAAATCTCCCTCCTATTTTAGCCTCTCTTGCTCAGAAGAAGCAGGGATTTTTCCTGGTTGTTGGTCCAGTTGGTCAGGGTAAGTCTACCACTCTATCGACCATGATCAATACTATAAACAACGAGCGAGCTGATCATATCGTCACCATCGAGGACCCTATCGAGTTCGTATATGAACCACAGAAGTCCATAATAGACCAACGTGAGGTAGGGGTAGACACCAAAGACTTCGTTGACGCGCTTTCTGCTACTCTTCGCGAGGATGTGAACGTTATTCTCATTGGTGAGATGCGTAATCCAGAGACTATCGCCGCTGCAGTAACCGCTGCTGAGACTGGGCACCTAGTTTTCTCTACTCTACACACTAACAACGCTGCCCAGACTATCGACCGCATTATAGACTCATTCCCACCAGGACAGCAAGATCAGATCCGTCTACAGCTTGCAGGCTCACTACTCGGAGTGTTCTCTCAGCGCTTGATACCCCGCATATCTGGTGGTCGTATACCAGCTTATGAATTGCTGATCAACAACAATGCTGTTGCAAACGTCATTCGTGAGAAGCGTACGCACGAGATTAATACTATTATCGAGACTTCATCTGCTGAAGGCATGATTGATATGAATCGCTCTCTTGTAGAGCTTGTGCAGAAAGGTGACATCAGCATAGAGAATGCTTACCAGTATTCATTTAATCCTAAGGGCCTAGAGCGCATGATATAGTATGATATTTTCTTACGATGCCATTACACCTACCGGTGAAAAGAAGCAAGGTACAGTAGATGCGAGCTCCAAAGAGTCAGCAATCTCAGCTATTCAGCGTAGGGGGCTGATCGTCTCTTCTGTGAGCGAAGAAGGTGAGAAGAAGTGGCTCCTCAGCCTATCATTCTTCGAGAAGAGTGTGAAGATGAAAGATGTGGTGATCATGTCTCGTCAGATATCTACACTTTTTGAGGCCCAAGTGTCAGCGCTGAAGGCCTTCAACTTGCTAGCTACAAACACTGAGAATGAGACTCTAGTTAAAATCTTGAATAATATTTCAGATGATATTTCTTCTGGTTTATCTATATCACTCTCCCTTGCTAAATACCCAGAGATATTCTCAGATTTCTATGTGAACATGGTCAAGTCGGGGGAAGAGTCTGGTAAACTGACTCAGATATTTGCATATCTAGCAGACTATCTCGATCGTCAGTATCAGCTATCTTCCAAGACCAAGAATGCTCTTATATACCCAGCTTTCGTGATGGGAGTATTCGTGCTCGTGATGACTATGATGTTCGTGTTCATCGTACCGAGATTAGCCGGTATCATCAAAGAGTCTGGCCAGGAGATACCTATATCGACCAAGATAGTTCTCGGAATCAGTGATCTCTTGGTCAACTACGGATTTTATATCCTCATAATACTTGCCATTTTAGGTATCTACCTGTTTAGATTTTCAAGGTCAGCTAGTGGACGTAAGACGCTCGATAGTCTGAAAATATCACTCCCGCTTGTGAAAGGCATATATTCCAAGCTGTATCTTACCCGTATCGCAGACAATCTAGATACCATGCTTACTTCTGGTATCACTATCATACGCGCACTCGAGCTCACAGGCGCGGTGGTGGGGAACAAGGTCTTCGAGGATATATTGAAGGACGCGGTAGAGAAGGTGAAAGGCGGCAGTTCGCTCTCTGATGCTCTTTCTTCCAATGAAGAAATTCCACCTATTATGAGCGGTATGATCCGTGTCGGTGAAGAGACCGGTTCGCTGGGAACTATTTTGCGCACTATCGGTAAGTTCTACAACAGAGAGGTCAATGACTCGGTCGATACTTTAGTGAGCTT